>JAZOQD010000092.1:0-4008 GCA_045655925.1 Acutalibacteraceae bacterium
AAAATCATCCAACTTGCGCGGTATGGCTTGACGTTATGCTGTTTTAATATATTTCGTCGTAGGGGACGATGCCCACATCGTCCCAAAAAAGCTTTTTTTAACGGGCGGATGCAAGCATCCGCCCCTACAATAAAGAAACCATACCCGCCGTTTGCCAAAAATCATCCAACTTGCGCGGTATGGCTTGACGTTATGCTATTTTAATATATTTCGTCGTAGGGGACGATGCCCACATCGTCCCGAAAAAGCAACAACATCTATCCTAGGGGCGACCATTGGTCGTCCGAGCTCAAGTTGTCAGTAGGCTCTCACAAAGCGACAAAGGAAGAATAAAACAACCCCTCTGATTTCAGAGGGGTTGTTATTATTTCAAATTAAGTTTTTCTAAAAGCTCTGCAACGCTCTTGACCTGTTGTTCGGTAGCATTGCCTGACGCTTTATAAATTTTAACAACCTTTTGGCGTTTTTCCTTATCGAAAATCCTGAACCAACGCTTAACCTGATAAAGAGGCATAAGCCAAGGATGTTTATTTAAAACGGGATATTCCTGTTTTAAAATCTCAACAGGATAAAAGACAATACCTAAAAGCAGCTTTCCCCTGCTCTTGCCCTGAACCTTGCGGACAGCCGCCGTATTTTTAGAACTACCATAAACTCCGCCGGTAATAATATATTCTTCCATACTGCAATCAAGCTCGGTTGGCTCTTTGTCGGAAAACCAAGCTTCACTCAACGAAACCGAGGAATTATAGAACTCAAAAAGATTAGCTTTTTTAAGCATTATAAAGAGCCCTGCCTCATCAATAGGCATATTCTTTCTAATAAGCCAAAGGTCAATAAAGCTTCTGATTCCACAGCCACCATTCACAAAATGCTTTGCCATATGAGCAATATGATAGAACAGGAACATCTCATTAGTCATTCGGCAACCATAACCGCCGTTTTGAGATTCGGCAGTGCTCCAAACATCGCTCAAAACCGCCGCGACTTCAGGCATTTTATCATCCTCGACAAGCGAAAAATGCAGTTCAATATGAACCCCTGATTCTGACACAAACTGAACATCATGAAAGCCTCTGCCTACCAGATTATATCCGAGTTTTTTAGCTAAAATTTCAGCCGCCTTATCAAGAGTTTTTGGAGTTACCAAAACATCAATATCACAGCTTGTTCTAAGATAACCCTCGGGATAAAACCGCCTCACAACCGAGCCTTTTAAAAGAATAAAAGGAAGCTTTTCCTCATTTAAAGCAGCGCTCATTCTCTCGATTTCAAGCTGCTGCTTTGAGCATCTGTAAAACGCTTCCAATTGGCTCTGCTTAAAGCATTTTGCGGCTTCCGAGTCTTCGCACAAGACTTTAGATTTATAAAGCATCTCGCTTAAAATAGGCGCTATTTCGTGCCTATCAGCCGCTTTAAAAAGCGAAAGGAGAAAGCTGTCATCTATAGGCTCAATCAAGCCCTCGGGCAATTGCTCGCCCAATAAAAAACACTTAACTGCGGTTAATAAAACCCGCTTTATGTTTTCCATAACAGTCCCTCCTTTTAAAATCTGAATTTTAATATTTTCTCCAAACCATTTTATCAACAACGCCGGTATAAGACTGGATAATCTTAACCACCTTAGTTGAAACATTTTCCTCAACATAATCGGGAACGGGAATACCGTGGTCACCGTTTTCGGTCATAACAACTGCAGTTTCAACCGATTTAACAAGGCCGTCGCCATCAATGCCTGCGAGAATGAAGCATGCCTTATCAAGCGCCTCGGGGCGTTCAGTTGAGGTTCTTATGCAAATCGCAGGGAACGGTTTGCCAATGCTTGTGAAGAAGCTTGATTCCTCAGGCAAAGTTCCACTATCCGAAATAACCGCAAAAGCATTAACCTGCAAACAGTTATAATCATAGAAGCCCAACGGCTCATGCTGAATAACGCGCTTATCAAGCTTAAATTGGCTCTGCTCCAAGCGCCTTTTGCTTCTCGGATGGCAGGAATAAAGAATTGGCATATCGTATTTCTCGGCAATCTTATTGATTGCATTAAAAAGCGAAAGGAAGTTTTTCTCAGTATCAATATTTTCCTCTCTATGAGCAGAAAGAAGGATATATTTGCCCTTCTCGAGTCCAAGTCGTGAATGAATATCACTTGCCATAATCTGCTCCAAGTTATTATGAAGCACCTCCGCCATAGGAGAACCGGTAACATAGGTTCTCTCTTTGGGTAAACCGCAATCAGCAAGATAGCGTCTTGCATGCTCACTGTAAGCCAAGTTTACATCCGAGATAATATCAACAATTCTGCGGTTGGTTTCTTCAGGCAGACACTCGTCTTTACAACGGTTACCTGCTTCCATATGGAAAATCGGAATATGCAATCTCTTAGCACCAATTACCGAAAGGCAACTGTTAGTATCGCCAAGCACCAAAACGGCATCCGGCTTAATCTCTGCCATAAGCTGATATGATTTTGCTATGATGTTGCCCATTGTTTCGCCAAGGTCTGCGCCAACGGCATTTAGATAAATATCAGGATCGGCAAGTCCTAAATCCTTAAAGAAAACGCCGTTAAGGTTATAGTCATAATTCTGCCCTGTATGAGCCAGAAGACAATCAAAATACTGTCTGCACTTGTTTATAACTGCGGCAAGGCGAATTATTTCAGGGCGAGTGCCCACGATAATAAGCAATTTGAGTTTTCCGTTATTTTTAAAATTCTCCATTATTCTACCACCTCAAAGAAAGTATCGGGCTTGTTGGGATCAAAACTTTCATTCGCCCACATAACTGTTACAAGATTCTCAGTTTCACTTAAATTTATAATGTTATGGGTATAACCGGGCAGCATATGAACAGCCTCGATTTTCTCGCCCGAAACATAGAAATTCAAAACCTCATCTGTTCCTATTTTTCTCTGTTGAATAAGGCCGCGACCTGAAACAACAATGAAAAATTCCCATTTTGTGTTATGCCAATGTTGACCCTTAGTAATACCGGGGTTTGAAATGTTAACCGAGAATTGACCGCATTTTTCAGTCTTCAGTAGCTCAGTAAACGAACCGCGGTTATCAACATTCATTTTGAGCGAAAATGATGCTTTTTCTTTTGGCAAATAGGAAAGATAAGTTGAATACAGCTTTTTCTCAAAACTACCAAAAGGAATCTCCGGCATCACAAGTGTTTTGGGTTGCTCATGGAATTTATAAAGCAAATCAACAATCTCTCCCAACAAAACCTTATGGGTTACAGGGACTGCGCAATATCTTCCGCCTTCATTAAGAACGAAATCGGCGCCATTGAACTCGCAATGATGCTCTTTATTTTCTAAAGCGGCAATCATTTCATCCACCAAATCATCAATATAAACAAGTTCTAACTGAACGCTCGGATCATTAACCTTTATCTCAAGGTCGTTGGCTATATTGTTGCAGAAGGTTGCAACCGCACTGTTATAGTTCGGTCTGCACCATTTGCCGAAAATGTTAGGAAAACGATAAACAAGAACCTTAGCGCCTGTTTCCTTAGAATAGGAGAAGAACAACTCCTCCCCTGCTTTTTTTGATTCACCGTAAATACTTCCTTTAAAACGGCCCTCTAAAGAAGCCTGGGTTGAAGAAGAAAGCATAACAGGACAGGTGTTATTATACTTTTTTAAAGTATCAAGCAGTTTTGATGCAAAACCAAAATTACCCTGCATAAACTCCTCTTGTGTTTCAGGGCGGTTAACACCTGCAAGGTTAAAAACAAAGTCAGCATTCTTGCAGCCCTCTTCCAGAACCTGCTCGTCGGTATCAATATCATATAGATATATATCGCCGATTGAGAGTTTGGGGTGGGTCTTATCCTTACCGTCTTTAATATTATTTAAAGCAGCGGCAAGATTTTTGCCAACAAAACCTGCAGCACCGGTTACTAATATATTCATATTATTTCTCCATCTTAGCAAGTTCTTCCTGAATATATGCCAAGGATGCTATTTTTTCCTTAGTCTGCTCGACAGTCAGAAGCTCG
>JAZOQD010000093.1:0-1665 GCA_045655925.1 Acutalibacteraceae bacterium
AGGCATTGTAACCTTGAAAGAGGGTTGCATCATTGCTAACCGCCACATTCATATGAGTGACGAAGAAGGCAAAGCTTTCGGACTTAATGACGGCGATTATGTAACTGTTGAGGTCGACGGTGAACGTAGAACTACCTTCTATGATGTTCAGGTCCGCGTTAACAAGGCATTCCGCTTAGAGATGCACATTGACACCGATGATGCTAATGCCGCAGGTATCGGTAACGGCTTTAAGGTTAAAATTGTAAAATAAGTGATATTTTATGAATAGATTTAAGATACGTACAGAGGTGCGTTTTAATTCAAACGCTCTTGATACTCTTAAAGAGTTTAAAGGCAAATCAGCCGTAATTATAACCGATAAGTTTATGATTTCATCGGGAATGATTAACAAAATTACCGATAAAATGGCTGGTTATAAAAACATTTCAATATTTGATGAAGTAACGCCCGACCCTTCAACCTCGCTTATTGCCAGAGGCTTAAAATTTATCACCGAAAACCGCGGTGAAATAATCATTGCTCTTGGCGGTGGCTCTGCTATTGATGCCGCAAAAGCAATCGTCTTCATGGCTGAGAAATCGGGAATGGGTGATTTAAAACTCATTGCAATACCGACGACAAGCGGTACGGGTTCAGAAGTCACAAAGTTTGCTGTTGTAACCGATGATACAGACCACTTAAAGTATCCCTTGGTTGATGAGGGCATGTTGCCCGACCTTGCTATTCTCGACCCAGAGTTAGTTTTGTCGGCTCCGCCTTCAGTTACCGCGGACACGGGTATGGATGTAATCACCCACGCATTCGAGGCGTTAGTTTCTATAAATGCTAATGATGCATCTGATGCGTTGGCTGAAAAGGCATTGTTACTTGCTTTTCAGTATCTCCCGTATGCTTACAAGGACGGACACGATGTTGTAGCAAGAGAGAAAATGCACAGTGCTTCCTGCCTTGCAGGTATGGCATTTAACGAGGTTGGCCTTGGTATTAACCACGGTATTGCTCATGCACTTGGTGCAAAATTCCACATTCCGCACGGTCGTGCTAACGCAATGCTTTTGCCCCACGTAATCAGATTCAACTCACATTTACGTGCGTGCTTTGGTTCAGTACCTTGCGAAGCCGCGCAGCGTTATGCAGATATTTCAAGAAAGTTGAGTCTGCCTCACGATAACGTTCGTATTGCCGTTGAAAGCCTCATCGACGAAGTTAAGTATATGCTTCGCCGTATGGAAATTCCGGCAACATTATGGGATGCAGGAATCAGCAAGGCTGATTTTGAAAGAGAAAAACAAAACATTATTAATGCTGCACTTGATGATTTGTGCACAGCATCAAATCCCCGCGAAATAAACGAAGAAGCAATCGAACTTCTTTTAAGCAAAATCGCTCCGTAATTAAATAATAATAAATTAGTTTATGAAAACAGTCGCCTAACGGCGACTGTTTTTTTATTATTTCTATTGACATACAGAATATAGACATGTTATAATGTTATTGACCTAAAATTATATATTATATAATATAATAAATAATTTATTCAATTATGGTTCAAGGACGGTGAAGAAATTGTCTGAAAACTCTGTAAAAATAGTTTCTGTATCAAACAGTATTAAAAGTTTCAACACATTCAACAATACTGGCAATTGGCTAATGCTATATTTA
>JAZOQD010000094.1:0-11976 GCA_045655925.1 Acutalibacteraceae bacterium
AAAGGCAATGCCAAAGGCATTTCAAGGTTGCCCAAGCTTTGCGGCGGTATATTTCTGTTGCACTTTCCCTAAGGTCACCCTCGGCGGCCGTTAGCCGCTATCCTGCCCTATGAAGCCCGGACTTTCCTCAGGGGTTAAAAACCTCCCGCGGCCGTCCGACTCACTCGCAAATGATATTTTAGCACATCTTTTCTTAAAATAAAAGTGTTTTTTAAAAGTGGTTGACGGAAGAAGTGCACAGGTGGTAAAATGAAAAAGGTGAACTGATATGAAAAACATTTTAAAGCAAAAAGAATTTCCCTCAAAAAAAGATATTGTTTTATATATTGTAACCGTTTTTATTTCTGCGGTGTTATTGTTTGTTGGGCATAAGGTTGCCTATGATAAATCAACAATGTTTTTAGGCGGTTATGATGATGGCGCCTGCTCTGCGGTTGTAACAAAAATCGTAGAGGTTAAAACCGAGGATATTACCATTGACGGAACCTTAGCGGGTCAGGATAAAGCGATTGTTTTTGAATGTCTTGTAAAAAGCGGTGAACTAAAAGGTGAAACGGTTACCGCGGTTGAAACTATCTCGGTTTATGATATGGTTCCGCTCGATGAGGTTAAGGTTGGCAGCAAGATACTTATTGTTGAAAACCCTGATGAGAATTCAGAGTATGATTATTTTATGCATGATTATAACAGGCTAACTCCCATTTGGGTTTTAGGTCTTATATTTGTTGCGCTTATCCTCTTTTTCGGCAAAATGAAGGGTGTTAACACCCTTATTTCATTAGGCTTTACTTGTATTGCTGTTTTTGCAGCTTTTGTTCCTGCAATTCTTTCGGGAAAGAATATTTATCTCTGGGCTATAATAACCTGCGTTTATATAATTGCAATGACTTTGGCAATAACTAATGGTTATAGTAAAAAAACCTTGGCGGCAGTAATAGGCTGTTCAAGTGGAGTTATAGTTTCAGGGCTCTTAACCTTGATTTTTAAAAGCTTTATGAATTTAAGCGGTATAACTTCGGAGGACAGTATCTATATCAAGGAATTTAATGTTGACCTCCATGCCCTTATTTTCGCGGGTATAATTTTAGGCTCGGTTGGAGCAGTTATGGATGTTTCGGTTTCAATTTCATCCTCTCTAAAAGAACTTCATGACCAGATTGAAAACCCGACCTTCTTAAAACTTGTTCGCTCAGGCATAACAATAGGCCGAGATATTATGGGAACTATGGCTAATACTCTCGTTTTAGCATATATAGGTTGTGAGCTTGGTGGAACCTTATTATCAGTAGTTTATAGCTCGTCATTAACAACTCTTTTCAGCCGCGAGCAGATAGTTGAGGAACTGTTGCAGGCGTTGGTAGGAAGTATAGGTATATTGTTAACTATTCCGTTAACGGCAGTAGTAAGCGCGGCTCTTTATATGGGGAAGAAAAAAGAGCAGCCCAAAAAAGAACGCAAAAAGTATGATAAATACTATATTGAGCCTGCCGATGAGCCGAGCTTGTTTGAAAAGAAAAATAACGAATAAAAGAAGCAGTGCGCAACCAACGGTTGCGCACTGCTTTTAATTTTAATTATAATTCAATATCGATAAAGGTAGGGGAGTGGTCTGAAAGGGGATAATAATATTCGGGTGAATATCTTTTAAATTCCTTAACTGAGCCTTCAGGCTCACCTTTTAACAGAATATGGTCAATGGCCGATTCAAAGGGAGTATTTCTGTATTCCTTCGTGTAGCCCCAAGCATAGCAGTCATGGCGGCCTGAGGTTTCATCGGCAAAGTCTGTTGCAATATCGTGGGCATGATGAAAGCCGTTATCAAAAAGTAATTTAACTGCCTTTGAATTATAGCCCGTATTAAAATCGCCGACTAAAACTATCGGGCACTGATATTTATCATAATATTGATTTATTTTCTTATTTAAAAGGGATATCTGGTATTCGCGTGCCTCGTCGGAATATGCCTGATAATTTTTAGGTTTGGTTTCTTTGATTTTAAGGTCCGAGGATTTCCACCAAAGATGCGTTGTTACAAAAATAAAAATCTTTTTGCTTTTAATTTCTCGAAAAACGGCAAGGTTCCATGATTTAGTAAAAGCGTCGTTGAATTTGCCATCAAAGCCTTCGATATAATCGGGATATGTTGCAAACTCGTTATCCAATAGTTCCAATTTATCGGCTCTAAAGAAAATAGGGGTAAAGCGGCCCTCAACAAGAGAGTAATTCAAACCATCAGCGGCGCATCCTTTTTTTACCAAATCGGTCATCAGAGCAGAATATTCCTGCCCGCCGATAATATCAGGAAGCGTTTCCTTATATACTCTTACAAAGCCTTTGGAACGAACCAAGGCCGAGCAATCTTCGCCTATCTTTTCCCAAGCGGGAGAGTTGTTATCATAATTCCAAACATTATGAGTCATCAAGCGTAGCATATTATAACATCCCTTGAATTTAATGTTGACAAACCCTTATTTTAACAAAAGACACCGAAGGAACTTCGGTGTCTTTTTTACTTAATATTAATATCTTCCGTCAGAACCGAAGAGCTTGATTTTGTTCATAACAACCTGCTTAACAGCGTCAACTGCGCCGGGCATTAACTTGGTGTGGCCGAGGTTCTCGGTCCAGTTGTCATGAATGTATTTGCAAAGCGCGGTATTGATATCGGTAAAGATATTAACCTTTGAAATACCGTTTGCAATAGTGTTTCTGAAATCGTCATCGGTAAGTCCCGAACCGCCGTGGAGAACGAGGGGAACATCAACAACATCAGCAATCTCTTTAAGTCTGCCGATATCGAGGATGGGCTTCTCTTTATAAACGCCGTGTGCGGTTCCGATTGCAACTGCCAAAGCATCAACACCGGTAGCCTCGGCAAATTCCTTTGCCTGCATAGGATCGGTATAGATGTTATGGTCAGCAGTATTAGCGTTTGAACCAACATGGCCAAGCTCACCCTCAACGGTGATGTTATAGCCATGGGCAAGTTTTACAACATCTGCCATGCACTTGAGGTTTTCTTCATAGGGCTTTGCAGAGCAGTCATACATAACTGAAGTGAAGCCAAGCTTAATAGCCTCTTTAACGCGGTCAAGAGTAAGACCGTGGTCAAGATGAAGAACAACAGGAACTGTTGCACGCTCTGCCATAGGCTTAAGCATATCTGCGAGCTCGTTAAGCTCAGAGCAGTTGAGAAGAACCTCAGCACTACCGATAATAACAGGTGCGCGAAGCTCCTCAGCAGCGGCGATAACGCCCTTTGCCATCTCAAGATTAACAGTGTTGAAAAGGCCTACACCGTATTTCTTTTCTTTTGCATCAGCTAAAATGTCTTTAAAATTTACAAGCATTTATTACACATCCTTCCAGCAGTTATTCTATTCCATTGCCGAATAAAAGTCAACCAAATTTTACATAAAAACAGTTGTTTTCTAAAATTCGCTAAAAACCTCTTTTGCTGCGCAATCGGGAGAGTATTTCCAATAGTCAATATGGCTTCCTGTAAGGAAATATTGAGGTTGGGAGGGCTTTACTGGAGCGGCAAAAGAATCTATAATAATGAGTTTTACTTTCATCTTTTCGGGCAGAATGCTTTTAATATAAACGCTGGTTATTTCACCGACATTTACTCCTTTTTTAGATTCGGCAAGACCTGCAAGGTTTGGTGCCAGCTCAACGAATATTCCGTAGTCCTCAACCGAGCGAACAATGCCTGAAACGGTTTCTCCTTGAGAAAATTTTTCAGCATTTTGCTCCCAGGTGCCGAGCAATTCTTTCATCGAAAGGGTAATTTTCCCATCGATTATGCTTTTAACCACCGCTTTTATACTGTCGCCGGGACGAAAACGGTCAGAAGGGTGGCTTATTCTTGAAACCGAGATTGTATCAATAGGCAACAATGCAATAATTCCGCACCCAATATCGCAGAATGCACCAAAGCTTTCAAGATGAGTAACTTTTGCCGAAATTATATCTCCGGGCAAAAGAGAGGATATATATTGGGCTTGGCATCTTTCCTGAGCCTTGCGTCTCGATAAAATGGCTATGCGGTTGCCCTCTTTATCCTTTGCAAAGCCGTCGCATATAAAGGAAACAGGCTTGCCAACTCGGGAAATAAGTGCAATATCGCGCACCAAACCCTCTTTTATTCCTATTGCGCCCTCATCTCTTGGAATGATGCCTCTAATGCCGCCCAAATTTACAGTGATATTATGTGCAACATCGCAGCTTGTAGCATATCCCTCCAATATATCACCATTTGCCGCCGCTTCTTCTAAATTGCTCAAGGAGGATGTGGCTTTTTTGTTATGTAGTGTATCGAGCAGGTTCCCTTCAGGGAAAAAAGAGTTATTCATTTTGTTCCAGCCTTTCTTTTGCGGCACTCTGCCGTTTTTTAATTCCTGCTCTATATATATGTAAAAAAATGCCTTTTCATTTTAAAAAAGAAAAATTTTTATTTTGTTGCATAAAAGTTGGCCGAATTTATGCAACTTTTTTATTTTTTAAGGTGTTTTTTGAAAGGGGATAAAAAATCATGTCATTAACCTTAAAAGAAAAAGATTTTTGCAGATATTTTGCTATCTGCAAAAATCAAAGAGAGGCCGCGGCTAAGGCAGGCTATGCTTTTCCTGAACGCTCGGGTTTAAGACTGCTCGAAAAAGCAGAAATCAGGAATTATATTTCCGAACTTACTTTACCGCCAAAATGTTCAGAGGAAGCCGCCGAGGGTTTGAGAAAAATTGCCTTCGGCTCGGTTGCTGACGCCATAAAACTGTTACTCTCAGAGCCGGAAACACTCGAAGTAGAAAAATTGGATTTATTTATGGTATCGGAAATCAAATTTCAAAAGGGGAGCATTAGTGAAATAAAGTTCTTTGACCGAATTAAAGCTCTTGATGCTTTAAAAACGGTAACGGAAACTCAATCTGATGAAAAAACAGCTCCCTTTATTGATGCCATTTTTAAAGGCGCTTCGGCTTTAGGTTCGAAAAAGGGAAGTGATGACGATGAAATTTGAACCCTTTTCAGAAAAGCAGCTTGCAACACTCTGCTGGTGGGCACCAAATAGCCCTTATTCCTCATATGATGCCATCATTTGTGACGGCGCAGTAAGAAGCGGAAAATCCCTTTGCATGTTTGTATCATTTGTCTTTTGGGCAACAAGCAGTTTCCACAAATCGTCGTTTGCCATTTGCGGAAGAACCGCATCCTCGGTGCGACGAAATCTTTTAACTCCGTATCTTCCCGTTTTAAAGCAGTTGGGATTAAATTGCGATTTCAAGTTATCCCAAGGGAAGCTTACGGTTAAAACAAACGGCAGGGAAAACACCTTCTTTATTTTCGGTGGTAAGGATGAGGCCTCGGCCTCGCTTATTCAGGGAATGACGCTCTCGGGCGTTATGTTTGATGAGGTTGCACTTATGCCGCGCTCCTTTGTTGAGCAGGCTTTAGCCAGATGCTCGGTTAAGGGCTCTAAATTCTGGTTCAACTGCAACCCCTCTAACCCAACCCATTGGTTTTATACCGAATGGATAAAAAACACCGCTCGAAAAAACGCGCTTTATCTTCATTTCACTATGAAGGAAAACCCATCACTTTCACCCGAAATATTAGAGCGCTATGAAAATATGTATTCGGGCGCCTTTTATGAGCGGTTTGTAAAGGGCAGGTGGGTTGCCGCCGATGGTTTAATCTATCCGATGTTTTCAAACAAGTGTATGGCCAACTGTCCAAAACAGTGCAAGAACTTTTATATTTCTTGCGATTACGGCACAGTCAATCCAACATCGATGGGTTTATGGGGATATAGTGAGGGCGTTTGGTATCGCCTTAATGAATACTATTATTCATCTAAAAAGCAGGGAGCGCAAAAAACCGATGAAGAATATTATCTCGAACTCGAAAATTTAGCGGCAGATTACAAAATAAATGCCGTTATATGCGACCCCTCCGCCGCATCGTTTATAACAACCATAAGGCGCCACGGCAGGTTCAGGGTTATCCCTGCAAAAAACGATGTTTTAGATGGAATCAGAAGGGTATCGGTTGCGCTATCGAGCGGTCAAATAAAGATATCTCCTCAATGCAAGGATTCAATAAGAGAGTTTTCGCTCTATAGGTGGGACGAGGGTGCCGTTAAGGATTGCCCGATAAAAGAAAATGACCATGCGATGGACGATATAAGATATTTTGTTTCAACCGTTCTCAACAATAATTTAAGCAGTAGTGTTGCGGTTGCCGCAAAACGAAGCGTTTAAGGCTTCGGAAAGGAGAGAGCCAACTTTGAAAAACAAACAAAACAATAGAGCGCATACAGCTTCGGTTCAGACCGCCAGAGCAACCTCGCCTTATAAGGTGTTGGATAGATATGTTCCGTTATCAAAGCCTGAGTTTGCAGTTTATGATGCTATACGCGAGGCGGTGCCTATGGTCGATGCCGCAATTTTAAAGATTGTTCGACTGGTTGATAATTTTAATATTTCCTGCAGTGACATAAAGGTTGAAAAGGAATTAAAAGAATTTTTGCAGAATATTCCGACCGGTATGTGCTCAAAAGGAATAGGCAGTTTTATAACCTCGTATCTTGATAGCCTGCTAACTTATGGAACTGCCGTTGCAGAGCTTGCTTATTCTAAAAACGGTGATGTTTTAGGCGTTTATAATGCGCCGCTTAAAAACATTTCTTTAAAAAGAGGCAAATCGCCGTTCCATTGCACAGTTTCGGTTCGTCAGGAAAATGGCAGTTTTAAGGAAATTACTGATAACGGCAGAATTTTGTTGACGGCGTTGCACCCGACTGCAGACTGCCCTGAGGGCAATTCGCTTCTTAAAGGGATGCCCTTTGTAACCTCTGTTTTGCTAAAGATTTTCGATAGCGTCGGCACAAATTTTGAAAGAATAGGCAACCTGCGATATGCGGTAACCTATAAGCCGAATGATGCTATGGATTCTGCCTTTTCGGCTGACAGAGCGGCTGAAATTGCAAAGGAATGGTCTGCTGCTATGAGCGACCATGAGTCAGTAAGGGACTTTGTTGCTGTAGGGGATGTTGACATCAAGGTTATCGGAGCAGATAACAATATGATTGAAACCGAAATCCCTGTTCGCCAGATGCTCGAGCAGATAGTTGCAAAAACGGGAATACCTCCCTTTATGCTGGGCATTTCCTGGTCTAGCACAGAACGTATGGCTTCAGTTCAAAATGATATGCTGACAAGCGAATTACAGTATTACAGAAGCATTTTAGAACCGGTTATAAAGAGAATTTGCTCGGCTTGGCTTCTAAGCAACGGTTATCTTTGCAGCTTCAATATAAATTGGAATGAAATAAGCCTTCAGGATGAGGTTGAACTTGCTAAAGCGCGGCTCTATAACGCCCAAGCGGCACAAATTGAAGCACAAGAGGTGAACAGAGAATGAAAAAAGGAATTGTAAGCGATTTTTCTCAGCCTTCAGAACAAGAATTGGAGCTTATAAACGGATATACTCGCAGAAAGTTTACTGCCGAGGAGCTTTATGTTTTTTCGGTAGTGCTTTGTGATAACGAGATAGACCGTGATTTTGAACGCTTCACCGATGAGGCTTTAGGTAAGATGGCAGAGCTCTTTATAGGCAAAACAGGTATTTTTGACCACTCGCACAAAACAGAAAACCAGTGCGCAAGAATTTTTGATTGTAAATTCGAATATGTTGAGGGTCAGAAAAACAGTATCGGCGCTAATTACGGGCGTCTTTTTGCAAGAGCTTATATGCCAAAATCCGAGCGCACAAACCAGCTCATTTTAGAGATTGATGCAGGCATAAAAAAAGAGGTCAGCGTTGGTCTTTCTATGGGCAAAATGGTCTGCTCAGTATGCGGCGAGAGCGCGGGAGCCTGCAATCACAAAAAGGGCAAGCAGTATAGAATTTCAGGCCAAAAGAAGCTTTGCTACTATGATTTATCCGAGCCCTATGATGCTTATGAATGGTCCTTTGTTGCCGTTCCCGCACAGCAGAAGGCAGGAGTTGTAAAGGCGTTTTCAGAGGAACCTGAAATAGTAATAGGCAACCTTACAAAATCCTTGCAAAGAGGTAATGTTGTTTTATCGCTTGAGGAGGCTAAGAGCCTTGCAAAAGGCTTTGAAGCGCTAAAAAACGAGGCCGATAAAGCGGCAGAATTTTTAAAGCGAAAGAAGTTATCAGTTATAAAGGCATTTATGCCTGATATTTCAGGCGATACTCAAAAGCTTATGATGGCGGCGCTTGACCGCTTAGAGTTTTCCGAGCTTTACAGTCTTTTTTGTAAGGCGGGAATTGAAAACGAACCTGTGGTTTGCGAGCTTGAGGTAGGAGCTAAACCTAAGTCCAAATCTCATAACCGCAACAATAATTTTGTTATTTAAACGAAAGGAAAATGAAAAAATGATTAGTTTAAAAGGTTTTATGGAACAGACAGTAACCTTACTTGCCGATGAGTCGGTAGAAAATGGCGCTTTGGTAAGTATGATTGAAAACAACAAGGTTACAAAGGCAGCAGACGGCGACAGTTTTATCGGCGTTGCCGCTTCCTGCAGTGACTCAGCCGCAGCAATTAACGTTAAGGGTTATACTGAGGCAACCTATAGCGGAACCGCACCCGCTTTGGGCTTTGCTAAGCTCGTTGCTGACGCTAACGGCGGTGTTAAGTCCTCTTCAGAGGGCAGAGATGTAATTGTAATAACTGTTGATGCCGAAAACTCAAAAATCGGCTTTATAATGTAATAAGCTAGGCGAAACCAATCTGTTTCGCCACAAAAGCGTTTCGATTAACTACAATCATTATTATTTAATTTTTTGGAGGAATTAAAATGAGTTTTGATAATTTGATTCTTGAAAAAGGCATGTATGCCATTCCCGGCAAGAGTTTTTCAGAGGTTTTGGAGGAACTTGACCCCTCTGCTAACTATGCAGGGACCGAGTATGAGGGTCTTGATGCATTCGGCCGTCAGCTCAAGAGATTTGATATTAAGGTTTCAGGCGTTGGCTCTGATACAATCAGCAAGTTCTTTGCAGCAACTCAGTCTGCAGCGCTTTTCCCTGAGTATGTTTCAAGAGCTGTAAAGCAGGGCGCAAAGGAGGCAGACCTTCTGCCTTCAATCATTGCCGCTACCACTCATATCAATAGCCTTGATTATCGCACCATCGCATCGGTTCCCTCTGAGGACGAGAAGAAGCTTAAAAGGGTAGAGGAGGGTGCATTTATTCCCGAAACTACAGTTAAAACCAAGGAAAATCTTGTTAAACTTCATAAGCGCGGTCGCACACTTGTTGCATCCTATGAGGCATTAAAATATCAGAAAATTGATCTTTTCTCTGTAACCTTGAAGCAGATTGGTGCATATATTGCCCGTCAGCAGTTTGCAGATGCTGTTGAGGTTCTCGAGTCTGGCGACGGTAACAACAATGCCGCTAAAATCATCAATGCCGCAGAGTCGGGCAAACTTTCTTATAACGATATGCTTTCTCTCTTCAACCAGCTTTATCCCTATAGCCTTAACCGCCTTGTTATGTCTCCTGCAACTATGCTTAAGGTTATGAATCTTGATGAGTTTAAAAACCCGCTTTCTGGCATTAACTTCCAGGGAACAGGCAACCCCGGAACTCCGCTTGGCGCAAAGTTGCTTCGTTCTAATGCGGTAAAGGATGGTAAGATTATCGGTCTTGATGCAGGATGCGCACTTGAGAAGGTTGTAGCATCTGATGTATCGGTTGATTATGATAAGCTTATCGATCGTCAGCTTGAGAGAGCAGTTATTACCACAACCGTAGGCTTTGCCAAGATCTTTGACGAGGCTTCTGCAGTCCTTAAAATTTAAGGCGGTAAATTATGATGAAACAGTTCATCGTAATTGATAAGGTTATTGATATTTTTATCTCTTTGTCAAGCGCCGAAAACTTTAAAGATGCAGATGTTTTCTGCAAAACAGCCGCCGATGTTGTTGAAAGCTGGATAGACAGAAGAAAGGTTCGTGAGGAGCATAGCTATGCTGTTTGCTACCTTGCGGCTTGTCTTGCCAACTACCGCTACACTTTAAAAAAATCTCTTGAACCCGTTAGCATAAAGGCGGGGGATATAAGCATTGATGCCGCAGATAAAACCGCGGTTTCGGCTGCCAAGGTGCTTTATGAGGATGCTTTACAAAGCGTGAATCATCTGCTTAAGCTCAAGAGATTTGCATTCAGAAGTATCGGGGTGTGATAGCTTGAGATTTAAAAAATTGTTAGAAAAAATGCTTCTCAATTTTGGCGATAGCGCAACCGTAACCGTTGGAAAGGAAACGGTGGCGGTGAATGCGCTTATCCGCCCGATGCGATATAAAAACAAACTTTATATTGATATGGAAAGAACCGATTTGGGCTTTAGGGATTCGGAGTGCTTTTTGTATCTTGGACCCGCAGTTCCCGATTTTTGCGGAAATGAAGGAATAACAGTTGTTTCTTCAAATAATAAGCAATATTCGGTTTCAAGAGCGGATAGAATAACTTTATCGGGTAAAACTGTTTATATTTGGGCGGTTCTAACGCCGAGAGTTAAGGATGGAGTGTATAATTATGTGCAGTAAAACAGTTGAAGCGGTTTTTAATGCGCTCTCAAGTAACGCCCTGCTTTCTGATGCTAAGGTAATACGCGATTTTCCGAGCATTAAGCAGGATATGCCTTTAGAGGTGCCGATAGTATCGGTTGGACTCGGCGGCGCAAGTTTGCAATCAGGCGATGAAGCCGCTATACTTTCAAAGGATAATGCTTTGGGAACAGTTGAGGTTAAAATCAGTATCTGTTCACCAAAGTCCAAAGCAGGCAACGAGGCTATAAGCCTCCTTGACAGAGTCCTTTCAGCATTAAGCTCGGTGCTTTCAAGCGTTAAAGCGCAGATAGTTGATATTGAAGAGATAAAATACAGCACTTCTTTAGGCTGTCTTTTAATACCGCTATCACTTAAAGTTACAAATATCAATCCTTTTTCATAATTAAAGGGTCTTCTGGCCGCCGCGTCCTTTTTGGATGCGGCGGTTTTTTTTGTTAAATGGATTAAAAAGTGCAAATATGAGCGCTTTTCTTACATATATATTGTAAAATTTGTTAAAATTTGAAAAAAATATAAATTTCCTCTTTATTTTTTAAAAAAATGTTGGTATAATCAATTGGATACTTCAAAGCATTTGGAGTTCTCTGCGCTTTTGCAGAAAATAGCGGCTAAAATTTGTCGCGGCTCGGCGACTATGATTCGCTGAAATTTTAGGATGTTTATTATTTTTTAGGAGGATGATTCAACCATGAGTCACAAGTTCGTTTACCTGTTCTCAGAAGGCGACGCTTCTATGCGTGAGCTTCTCGGCGGTAAGGGCGCTAACCTTGCAGAAATGACCAAAATCGGTCTTCCTGTTCCCCAGGGTTTCACCGTTACAACTGAAGCCTGCACCCAGTACTATGAGGATGGCAGAAAGATTAACGACGACATTCAGGCACAGATCATGGAGTACATCGATAAGATGGAAGGCATCACAGGCAAGAAGTTCGGTGATAAAGAAAATCCGCTTCTCGTTTCTGTTCGTTCCGGTGCCCGCGCTTCCATGCCCGGTATGATGGACACAATCCTTAACCTCGGTCTTAACGAAGAGGTTGTTGAAACTATGGCTGCTCAGTCGGGCAACGCTCGTTGGGCATACGACTGCTACAGAAGATTCATCCAGATGTATTCTGACGTAGTTATGGAAGTTGGTAAGAAGTATTTCGAAGAGCTTATCGACAAGATGAAGGAAGAAAAGGGAGTTACTCAGGACGTTGAGCTTACAGCAGAAGACCTTAAGGAACTTGCTGGCCAGTACAAGGCTGAGTACAAGAACAAGATTGGTAAGGACTTCCCAACAGATCCAAAGGAACAGCTTATGGGTGCTGTAGAAGCCGTATTCCGTTCATGGGATAACCCAAGAGCAAACATCTACCGTCGTGACAACGAT
>JAZOQD010000095.1:0-2030 GCA_045655925.1 Acutalibacteraceae bacterium
GCTTCAGGTCGATTTAGAGCTTATTCATACAAGAACCCACCATTCGAAAAACACCTCCAAGGAGCATTTGCTTTCTTTCTATAAGACATTTGACGATGTTAAAGATAGAAACTTTGACGGTATGATTATTACCGGTGCTCCCGTAGAAAAAATGGATTTTGAAGAGGTTGATTATTGGGATGAGCTTTGCGAGATAATGGAATGGAGCAAAACCCATGTTTATAGCACCTTCCATATCTGCTGGGGCGCTCAGGCAGGGCTTTACTACCATTACGGTATAAATAAATCCTTAATGGATAAAAAGCTTTTTGGTGTTTTCCCGCATAATGTAAAATATAAAAATTCTATTTTACTCCGTGGATTTGATGAGGAGTTTATGGTGCCTCATTCAAGATATACCACCATCAGCGAGGCAGATATTGAAAAGATTAAAGACCTGCGTATTCTTGCAACCTCAAAAAAGGCAGGAGTGTTTGCAGTATCGACCGATGGCGGAAGGCAGATTTTTATAACCGGTCATCCTGAGTATGATAAGGATACCCTTAAAAATGAGTTTTTAAGGGATAGAAATGAGGGGTTAGACACAGCGCTCCCTGAAAATTATTTCCCGAATGATGATGAAACCAAGGAACCTATAGTTTCCTGGCGTTCTCATGCAAATCTGCTTTATTCAAACTGGCTCAACTATTATGTTTATCAGTCAACGCCATACGATATTACAGAAATTAAATAATATAAAACCACAAAGGCTTTTGCCTTGGGGGGTTTATTTTTAAATGATTTGTTTTTTCTTTAATCGGTTAATTAAGAATAAACCGATTAATAGGATAACAGGGAAGATGACTGCGGCTAAAATTCCGATATGCAAGTTATCATTGAATGCGCCAGAAACAAAGCCTGCAACAGTTGGTCCTAAAGTGCAACCTAAATCGCCTGATAATGCCAACATTGCAAATAAAGCGGTGCTTGCGCTTTTCATGGCATCTGACGCCTTACTGTATGTTCCCGGCCACATTATACCAACCGATAATCCGCATATACTGCAGCCTATCATACCGATAACGGGGATTTTAACAAGCGCAATTATAAGATAGGATATAACGCAAAGAATGCCGCTAAAGGTCATAAACTTATCGAGGTCAATTTTATCGCCAAATTTTCCGTAGAACCAACGAGAAAGACCCTGGAAGAAGGAGAAAGCCATAGGACCTGCAAGGTCTCCAACTGTTTTGCTTACTTTTAATCCTTGTTCTGCAAAGGCTGAGGACCACTGGCCTACAGCAAGCTCGCTTGCGCCTGACGCCATCATCATTATTGCAAATATCCAGAATACTTTAGTGCTGAAAAGTTCTTTTAAGGATAATCTGCCGTGGCCGCTTTCTTGCTCGGGAATTGGAACTATTGAGAAAGAGATACTGTTTAAAAGTGGGATAATAGTCCAGAGTAGAGTTATAACTTTCCAATTACCAGTTCCGAAGAAATGGAAGAATGCGGTTGACAATAAAACAACGCCAACATAACCCCAGCAGTAAAAAGAATGAAGCATACTCATTGCTTTTTCTTTATTCTTAACGGGGCAGGACATGGCGATAGGACTTGCCAATACCTCTAAAAGACCGCTACCGATGGCATAAATAACAACTGAAATCAAAAGACCTGAAAGCTTAGACGGAAGAATTTCAGGTAAAATTGTTAAACCGATAAGGCCCAAAGCAGCGAATAGGTGGGCGGCAATTATAGATGTTCGGTAGCCGATTTTATCAACAAATTTTGCCGATAAAAAATCAACGGTTAACTGAACAACAAAATTTACCGTAATAAGCAGAGTTATTTTTTCAAGTGGTATGTTATATGTTTTTGAAAAGGTTAAAAACAAAAGCGGAACATACCCAACAACGATGGCCTGCGAAACAAATCCAACGAAGCAGGAAAACACCGTTGCATTATAGTTTTTCTTCAAGTAAATCACTACCCAAAATATGATTTTAACCATTTTAACATTATAAGTTTAAAAGTTCAACCGATTTCAT
>JAZOQD010000096.1:0-1751 GCA_045655925.1 Acutalibacteraceae bacterium
GTAAAGCAGACCTCGCATTCCTTATGCCTATCGAGGATGTTATGACCATTTCTAGTCGTGGCACTGTTGTTACCGGTCGTGTTGAGCGTGGACAGCTCAATGCAGGTGATGAAATCGAAATCATCGGTCTTACTGAAGAAAGAAAGAAAACTGTTGTTACTTCTATGGAAATGTTCCGCAAGATCCTCGACTACTGCGAGGCTGGCGATAACATCGGTGCTCTTCTCCGTGGCGTAGGCCGTGAAGAAGTTGAGCGTGGACAGGTTCTCTGCAAACCCGGCTCAATCAACCCCCATACCAAGTTCCATGGTCAGGTTTATATCCTTACCAAGGAAGAAGGCGGACGTCATACTCCGTTCTTTAACAACTATCGTCCTCAGTTCTACCTCAGAACAACTGACGTTACCGGCGTTATTTCTCTTCCTGCAGGCACCGAGATGTGCATGCCTGGTGATAACGTAGAGATGGACGTTGAGCTCATCACTCCTATCGCTATCGAAGAGGGTCTCCGCTTCGCTATCCGTGAAGGCGGCCGCACCGTTGGTTCGGGCGTTGTTACCAAGATTAACGAGTAATTTTAACTCTTAGTTTTGTAACTGATTGAATTTAAAACCCTGTTTCCGTCTATGGCGGAGGCAGGGTTTATTTTATGTTGTTGACGAAGCGGTGTTTTAGCCGTATAATTGAAACAGTTATTAACGCTTTTGGAGGTTATTATGCGAAAAATTGCAGTTGTAGGCGGCGGCGCAGCAGGTCTTAGCTTTTCAGTTATGGCTAAAAGATTATTGCCTAATGTTGAAATTACAATATTCGAAAAAGCTGATAGAGTCGGCAAAAAACTTTCAACAACTGGAAATGGAAGATGTAATATAACCAATGAGCATTTATCAAAAGAACGTTATCATGGGGATAGTGATTTTGCTATAAATGCCATAAATAAATTCGGTGTTAGTGAGTCTAAAGAGTTTTTTGAATCGATAGGTGTTATTTTTGCAACTTTAGAGGATGGTAAGATATATCCATTATCCTTGCAGGCAGGTTCGGTTACAGATGCTTTGCGCTTTGCCGTAGATGAAGCAGGTGTTATCCTTTGCATTAATACAGCTGTTACAGATGTCAAAAAATCAGATAACGGATTCATTGTTTTTACAGATAACGGACGTTATAACTTTGATGCAGTTGTCATTGCAACGGGCGGAAAAGCGGGTGGAAAGCTAGGAAGTGATGATGGATACAGATTTTTAAAGCAATTTGGCCATAAAATCATTGATTTGAACCCTGCTATTGTTCAACTGAAAACTGAAACAGATGTAGTTCGTCAACTTAAAGGTATTAAAGTCGAGGGCGCAGTAACGCTTTCGTCAACATTAGGCTCAAGAAAAGAGTTTGGCGAAATACTATTTTGTGATTATGGCATTTCGGGTCCTCCCGTTTTGCAGGTTTCGCGTCTGGCAGCTGGAGAAAATGCTTTAGTTTCGCTTGATTTGTTGCCTCAAATGACTGAAGATGAGATATATTCCGAACTTCTAAGAAGAACTAAGTTGTTCAATAACAGACCTGCAACCGAGCTTTTTGCAGGCTTTATGAATAAAAGATTGGGTCAGGTTTTGCTTAAAATTTCAGGCGGCAACATTAACTCGACTATTGGCGAGATTGATGATAAAATTTTGAAGAAAACCGCCCAAATTATCAAGAATTTTACACTTAAGGGAACGGGAATGGGCGGTTTCCAAAACGCCCAAGTAACTGCA
>JAZOQD010000097.1:0-6889 GCA_045655925.1 Acutalibacteraceae bacterium
CTCTCCTTTTCAATCGCGCTCCCGATATATTTTCGCCCGTTTTACTATCTTCATATAAATTCTTTTTCAGATATTGAGAAGCAGGGCTTTACCGCCGCAGAAATTAAAGAAGCATATAACAGCTTGCTTGATTATTTAACAATACCCGGCAAAGAATTCAGTTTGGGCGCTTTCCCTTATTCCGATAGAGGTGCATCGCACTTTAAGGATTGCAAGTTTTTATTCTTGCTCGATACCTTTGTTCTTATTATTTCGGGAGTTACGACCGCAATAATGCTTGTGCTCAAAAAGCTCCGCGGTTGGCAGTTTAGAATCGGGAAATTTTCCGCCTCACTTTACTCGGCAATCGCCGCCGTTGCTCTGCCCATTATTGTTGGTGTATTAGCGGCTATTGATTTTGAAAAGGCGTTTAAAATCTTCCATAAATTATGCTTCCCCGGCAAAATGAACTGGTATTTCCACCCTCAATTAGACCCAATAATAAATGTTTTACCTGTTAGATTTTTTATGAATTGCGCAATTTTAATAGGCTCAAGCATTCTTATAATCTCAGTTGCAATAATCATCGTAAACATAAAAAAGAAACCGACTGAATAACAGTCGGTTTCTTTTTATATATCCATCATAGTTGCTGCCATAACGGCTTTAATTGTATGCATTCGGTTTTCGGCTTCTTGGAAAACAATTGAGGCTTCACTCTCAAACACCTCATCGGTTACTTCCATAGAAGTTATGCCGAACTTATCGTAAATCTGCTTGCCAACGGTGGTTTTCAAATCATGGAAAGCAGGCAGACAATGCATAAACCGGCATTGGCTTCCTGCGTTTTTCATAATTTCTGCAGTCACTTTATAGGGAGTGAGGTCTTTTATTCTCTCCTCCCAAACGCTATCGGGCTCACCCATTGAAACCCAAACATCTGTATAGATAACATCTGCATCCTTGGTTGCTGTCATCGGGTCCTCAATAAACTCGATTTTCGCACCGGTTGTTTTAGCGATTTCTAAAGCTTCATCGACTAAATTTTTATCAGGGAAATACTTTTCTGGTGCCGCGGCAACAAAATGCATTCCCATCTTAGCACAGCCAACCATAAGCGAGTTGCCCATATTGTATCTTGCATCGCCCATATAAACGAGCTTAATGCCTTTAAGATGGCCAAAATGCTCTTTTATGGTTAAGAAATCGGCAAGAATCTGTGTTGGATGAAATTCATTGGTAAGACCGTTCCAAACGGGAACAGAAGCATACTCTGCCAACTCTTCAACCAGTTCCTGACCAAAGCCGCGATACTCAATTCCATCAAACATTCCGCTCAAAACGCGGGCAGTGTCGGCGATGCTTTCCTTTTTACCGAGTTGTGAACCTGTTGGGTCTAAATAAACGGGGTGCATACCAAGGTCTGCTCCCGCAACCTCAAAAGCACAACGGGTTCTTGTGCTTGTTTTTTCAAAGATAAGAGCAATATTTTTGCCCTCTAAATATTTATGGGGTATGCCCTGCTTCTTTTTTGCTTTAAAATCGGCGGCAAGGTCAATAAGACCTGAAATTTCCTCGGGAGTGAAATCTAAAAGCTTTAAAAAATCTTTACCTTTTAAGTTCATTATTTTGCCTCCTCTTTTAAAACTGATTTTATAATTTCGATAGCCTCTGCCAACACATTCATAGGAATATTAAGTGCCGGAAGAAGTCTGACCTTATCCTTTGCAGTTAGGCATAAAACGCCCTTTTCAATACATTTTGCAACAACTGCTTTTGCATCGGCTTTCGGTTTAATGCCAATCATAAGGCCCATTCCGCTTACCGATTCAACGCCCTCGGCACCATTTAACGCATCGAAAACATACTCTGATTTTTCCTTAACCTCGTCTAAAAAGGCATCATCAATTCTGTTTATTATGCTTAGCGCGCCTGCCGAGGCTACGGGGTTACCGCCAAAGGTTGAGCCGTGGTCGCCAAAGCCTAAAACAGACTCTACTTTTTCGGATAGCAAAGCCGCTCCTATCGGCAATCCGCCGCCAAGACCTTTTGCGGTTGTAACAACATCAGGGTTAATCCCAAAATTTTCATAAGCATATAGCTTACCTGTTCTGCCATTGCCGGTTTGAACTTCATCAATAATTAGAATGATATCATTTTCCTTGGCAAACTGGGCAGTCTTAACGGCAAACTCTTTATCTAATGCAATAACTCCACCCTCGCCCTGAACACATTCAAGCATTATAGCGCAAACCTTATGCTCGCTTGCTATTTTTTGGAGAGCCTCGAAATCATTAGCAGGAGTATGAACAAAGCCGGGAGTCAACGGATTGAAAAGCTCGTGATAATGCTCCTGACCCGTTGCGGCAAGGGTTGTTAACGTTCTGCCATGGAAACTATTCTCTAAGGTTATAATAGCGCTATACTCGGCACCCTTTTTCTCTGCAGCATACTTTCTTGCAACCTTTATGGCGCACTCGTTTGCCTCTGCTCCCGAGTTTGAAAAGAATACCTTTTTCATTCCCGTTCTTTCGCAAAGAGTCTTAGCAAGCATGGCGCAGGGCTCTGTATAATAAAGATTCGACATATGTTGAACCTTTAAAAGCTGCTCGGTTACCGCTGCTGCCCAGATTTCATCAGCAATACCAAAGCTGGTAACTCCGATACCTGAACCCATATCTATATATCTTTTATCCTGGTCGTCATAAACCTCTGAGCCCATTCCCGAAACGATAGTTACGGGAAAACGCGCATAGGTGTTGGCAACATATTGCTTATCAATCTCTATAAGATTACTCATTTTCTCCTCCGGTTACCATTGTTCCGGCACCCTCATCGGTAAGAAGCTCCATCAATATAGAATGCGGAACTCTACCGTCCATAATAACAACATTTTTTACACCCTCGTTGATTGCCTCAATGCAACAATCAACCTTAGGTATCATACCGCCTGAAACGATGCCCTGCTTTTTAAGCTCCTCAGCCTCTTTGACGCTGACATAATGAATAAGCGAATCGGGGTCATCCCTATCGCGCAAAACACCTGCAATATCGGTCATCATAATAAGTCTTTCAGCGCCTAATGCTCCTGCAATAAACGCTGCGGCAGTATCGCCGTTTATATTATATGAATTTCCCTCGCGGTCGCAACCGATAGTTGAAATAACGGGAATATAATTTTTCTCAAGCAAGTCCATAACGGGCTCAATATTAACCTTGGTTATCTTACCGACATAACCCAATCTTTCATCCTTTACGGTTGCCTCAATAAGTCTTCCGTCCATACCCGAAATGCCCATCGCTCTGCCACCCTTAGATTCAAGCAGATTAACAAGGGTTTTATTAACCTTGCCTGCCAAAACCATCTGAGCAATATCAACGGTTTCCTTATCGGTAACTCTTAATCCATCAATAAACTGAGCCTTCTTTCCCAATTTTTCCATAAGCTCGCTGATTTCGGGACCGCCGCCATGAACCAAAACAATCTTAACGCCGATAAGCCATAAAAGCGCAACGTCCTCCATAACCTGCATTTTAAGATTTTCGTCAATCATAGCGTTACCGCCGTATTTAACAACAACGATTTTGCCGTTATAACGCTTTATGTAAGGAAGCGCCTGAGTCAAAACCTCGGCACGTTGAGCGTTTGAAAAATGTGTATCCATTTTTATCTCCTTTAGGTGCGATAGTCACCATTTATTTTAACGTAATCATAGGTAAGGTCGCAGCCCCAAGCGGTAGCCTCTGCCTCGCCACTGTTAAGACCTACTAAAATTTCAATCTCATCCTCTAAAAGAATCTCTTTTGCCTTTTCTTCGGAGAAGTCAACTCCTGCTCCATTTTTGCAAACAGATATTTCGCCCTTTTGGCTCTTAAACGAAACATCAACCTTTAAAACATCAACATCGGCTTTGCTATAACCAATAGCGCAAAGCACTCTGCCCCAGTTGGCATCGGCTCCGAACATTGCGGCTTTTAAAAGGCTTGAGCAAATAACGCTCTTTGCAACGGTTTTTGCAGTCTTTTCATCCTTAGCGCCGCTAACCTTACATTCTAAAAGCTTGGTTGCGCCCTCGCCATCTGCCGCAATCATTCTGCAAAGATGAACAGTAACGGTATTAAGAGCCTTCATAAACTCATTAAAATCCTCGCCGTCAGCAACAATTTCGGCATTTTCTGCCATGCCGTTTGCGAGAACGGTTACCATATCGTTAGTTGAAGTATCACCATCTATGCTAATCATATTAAAGGTATTAGCAATATCGGTTGAAAGAGCCTTTTGAAGCATTTCTGATGATATTGCAATATCGGTTGTTATAAAGACAAGCATGGTTGCCATATTGGGATGAATCATTCCGCTACCCTTGGCAATGCCACCGATATGGCAGGTTTTCCCACCTGCTGTAAACTCGATTGCAATTTCTTTTAGCTTTGTATCGGTGGTCATAATGCCCTCTGCGGCATTTTTACTGCCGTCAAAAGATAACTCCTCTTTAAGCATGGGAATGCCTGCGGCAATTGGCTCTATACTCAAAGGCTGACCGATAACACCGGTTGAAGCAACCACAACATCGTTAGCCTTTATTCCCATTTCTTTAGCCAAAAGGTCCGACATTTTTTCAGCAATTTCAATTCCGTTAGCATTGCAGGTATTGGCATTTCCGCTATTGCAAATTATCGCCTGTGCCTTGCCGTCTGATAAATGCTCTTTAGTAACAATAAGCGGTGCGCCTTTAACCAGGTTGGTTGTATAAACTGCGGCGGCATTGCATTGCTTCTCGCTAAAAATCAGGGAAATATCACGCTTAGTGCGATTTTTTCTAACTCCGCAATGAACTCCGGCAGCACTAAATCCCTTTGCGGCGCAAACTCCGCCTTCTATAATTTTCATTTTATTTTCCTCCAACAACAAGTCCCGTTGCTTCATTAAGACCTAACATAATGTTCATATTCTGTATTGCGGCACCGCTGGCGCCCTTGCCGAGATTATCAAATCTCGCAACAAGTAAAAATCTATCATCATTACCTTGGACGGTTATCTGCATATCATCGCGGCCGCTTAAAGCGTTAGCCGATAAAAAACCTTGCTCCTCGGCATTCTCAACATAGGTTATAAGTCCGTTTTTATAATACTCTTTATAAATCTCTTTAACTGCTTCCATACCGCCCTTTGCATCACTCTTAGTAAGCGGAACCGAAACCTCCATTCCGCTATAAAAAGGAGCAACAATCGGACAAAATACAGGAGCGCTATTAAGGCCGCAGACCTTAACCATTTCCTTTAGATGCTTATGCTGTTGGCTAAGACCATAAAGCCTCGGCGCATTAAGTAAAGCACCTCTGTTCTCTGCCTCATACTCGGCAATCATCTTTTTGCCGCCGCCTGAATAGCCTGTAAGCGAAAAGCAGGAAAGGTTTATATCACTTTTTATTATTCCCGCTTTAACTAAAGGCTCAACTAAAGCCACAAAGCCGCTTGCATGACAACCGGGGTTAGCAACTCTTTTAGAACCGGCAATTCTTGCTCTTTGCGCTGAAAGCTCTGCAAAGCCATAGGTCCAACCGTCTGCCGTTCTGTGAGCAGTTGAGGTATCAATAACTGCGGTGTTTTTGTTTTCAATCATATTAACCGCATCAATAGCTGCAGCGTCAGGTAAGCAAAGAAAAGCTATATCTGCACTGTTGATTGCTTCTTTTCTTGCGCTATCGTCTTTTCTTAGTTCGTCCGAAAGGATAATAAGCTCTAAATCGCTGCGCTCTTTTAAGCGCTCATGAATCCTTAAGCCCGTTGTTCCCGCCGAGCCATCTATAAAAACCTTAGTCATTATTTAATCCTTTCTCTTATAAAAGCAATCTGTTTTTCAACAGATTGGAAGCTTGTTCCACCCTCGCTGATTCTTTTTTCAACACAGGTTGTAAGGTCAATTTCCTTATAAACATCTTCTTCAAAAAGGTCACTATACTTTTTATAATCAGCTAACACAACATCCTCAAGAACGATATTCTTAGCTATGCAATCGGCAACTATCGAGCCCGAGATTTTATATGCCGAGCGGAACGGTAAGCCTTTTTTAACAAGATAATCTGCAAGGTCGGTTGCGTTAATAAAGCCTGCGCCTGCCGCCTTTTTCATATTGGCCTCATTAGCCTTCAAGCCTTCGAGCATTCCTTTAAATACATCAAGGCAAGCTTTAACGGTATCAACTGCATCGAATACGCTTTCCTTATCCTCCTGCATATCCTTGTTATATGCTAAAGGAAGACCTTTGAGCGTTGTTAAAAGTGCAAACAAATCGCCATAAACTCTGCCGGTTTTTCCTCGAACAAGCTCAGCCATATCAGGATTCTTTTTCTGCGGCATTATCGATGAACCGGTTGTAAAAGCATCTGATAACTCAACAAACTTAAACTCCCAGCTTGACCAAAGGATAATCTCTTCAGAGAATCTTGAAAGATGCATCATGAGAATCGAGAATGCGCTCATAAGTTCTAAGCAGAAATCTCTATCAGATACAGCATCAAGAGAGTTGTTGCAAATGCCATCAAACCCCAGAGCCTCAGCCTCAAATCTGCGGTCAGTATTATAGGTTGTTCCGGCCAATGCACAAGCGCCTATGGGAGACTGATTCATTCTCTTTTTGCAGTCGTTTAATCTATCGATATCGCGGAGCAACATCATAGCATAAGCCATAAGATGATGGCCGAAGGTTATTGGCTGAGCGCGCTGAAGATGAGTATAACCGGACATAACGGTGTTCTTGTGTTCAATTGCTTTTTTGTGAATGGCAGTGAGAAGTTCCAGGACCAAAGCACGAACCTCACGGATCTGTTCCTTTAGATACATCCGGATATCAAGAGCAACCTGGTCGTTTCGGCTGCGTGCCGTGTGAAGGCGTTTGCCTGTCTCACC
>JAZOQD010000098.1:0-6139 GCA_045655925.1 Acutalibacteraceae bacterium
GCGATGAGCATTATGATATTGTTTCAGCATATCAGAAATCTATGCGCGGAAGCGACCCTGATGCCGCCGTTCATTATCTTGGCAGATTATTAGAATCGGGCGATTTACCCTCTGCCTGCAGAAGATTGCTCGTTTGCGCGAGTGAGGATGTTGGTCTTGCCAATCCGCAGATAATTCCCATCGTTAAAGCCGCGGTTGATACTGCGCTTATGGTTGGCTTGCCT
The DNA here is from genome assembly GCA_045655925.1 of Acutalibacteraceae bacterium. Lineage (GTDB taxonomy): Bacteria > Bacillota > Clostridia > Oscillospirales > Acutalibacteraceae > UMGS172. The sequence goes on from JAZOQD010000098.1 coordinate 225, forward strand.
GAGGCAAGAATACCGCTTGCCGATGCAGTGATTTTAGTAGCGTTGAGTCCTAAATCAACCTCGGGTCATGATGCTATAAACGCTGCTATGGAGGATATAAGAGCAGGAAATTCCGGCCCCATTCCGAGAGCGCTTCAGAACAAGCATTTTGACGGCGCAGAGGCCGAGGTTCGCGGTCAGCATTATTTGTATCCGCATATGTATCCCAACCATTATGTTGAGCAGCAATATCTGCCCGATGCCATAAAGGATAAGGTTTATTATGAGTTCGGCGACAATAAGACCGAACAGGCATATAAAGATTATTGGAAAAAGGTTAAAGGCAAATAAAAAAAGCACTCCGTATGAGGCGTACTCTTAAGGACAGTAAAAAAGGAAGCACGAAAATTTCGTGCTTCCTTTCATTTTTTTTGTCTCATACCGTAACAAGCAGGAGATTTGGGCGCCCAAATGTCACTTATTAGGAGAACCTAAAACCATTAAATTACTAAAGTATGACAAATTAAAAATCATAGTAAGAACAATAAAACAATAATTACTATATTTACGGGTATTCCAATTAAAGAAATTATCGTAGCGGAAACATCACATTTGTGATTATAAGTATAAATGAAAAGTTCATCTTTCATATCGTAGCCACTCTTAACTAGGTTATTTAATGTGATTTTTGCAAATACTCTATTTAATATCAAAGTGACAACTAGTGATATTATAAAAAGAATGATTGCATGCAAAATGGAAACCTTTATTGCAAAATAAATTAAATAACCAATCTCAAAAACTAAATTAAAGAGCGAATCAATGCCTATTATCGCTTTAACAGTTTGACTAGCACCCGTAAAATGCGAAGCGGAATACATAATTTTGTGTGTGAAGAAAAAGAATAACAAAAATAAAATATCGTGAAGCAATATTCAATCCTCCGTTAGTTGACTTTTAAATAATAATATCATATGCGCAAGGTTTTTCAAGTTTTATTCCGATTTACATCGGAGTTGTATTATTGCTTCGCAATAGTGTTATTGAAACCTTGCGGTTTCAGTTATATTTTATTCGCCTATAAACTGCCGAAGGCAATATCACTTGGGCAAAGCCGAATATAACTGCGAAGCAATAAAACTCGCCAAAGGCGAATAAAACTGGGGTTGTGTCCTTACGGATACAACCCGTAGGGAGTGCTTTTTTTGTTTTATTCTTCCTCTTGAATTGGGATTGTTTTCTTTGTGTTTTTTATGGTAAAGGAATTGATGGTATAGTAAGCGGTGAAAACTCCGCCTGCTAAAAGCGCGGGAACGGGAACGGCGGTAACACTGACATGGCTTCCTGCGGTAAAGATAAAGGCTAAGAACTCAGGAACTGCTGAGACAAAACAGAGCGTTGATGCCGCAAGACCCAGGCAATAGAAAATTTTAAAGGTTTTTCCGTTTGCAATACCCGACTCAATTTTGCCGAAGGTGGATGAAAACAAAAGGCAGAGAACAACCGCAAAAATTTCATAAACCATTCTAACTCTTAGTGGTCTCTCGGTATAGAAAATATAGGTCATAACCATCTGAGCGAGCCAAAATGCGATAAGCAACAGCGCGCAAGGCTTAGGGAACTTATAATCGAAAACTGCTGAAGCGGCGAAAAGAAAGCAACTGAAGCCTGCGGCAAGGGAGAGAATAAAAATTGCCTTTCCGCCGGCAAAATCCGAAACTAAAGCATCAGCTCCCGCCATAATATAAAGAACACCTGAAATTGCGCTTGCCGCAAATCCGAACCAACCCTTATTTATAACTGTTTTGGGCTTGCGGGTTGAGATAAGCGCGTTTCCGCAGGTATATAAAAGGAACAACACGCAAATAACGGGCGAGATAACATTAAAGGCGGTATGCCCTTTAGTCAGAAAGCCGTTATCATCTGTAAAAAATATTATTTGCAGAGTTCTTAAAACCGTCAGCAATATATTGGTTAAAATATAGAGCTTAGTTATAAATTTGAGTTTCAAAGTGAAACCTCCTATATGTAATCAAAAGCACAAGACTTGCATATAATTTAACTGCACCGATTAGATTTTATTGCAAATTTTCGCCGTTGTCAATGCTTTTGTAGTTTTAAAATGAGAAAGGAAATGGAATATGAAAGGGATATATATTTTTTCTATTGGTTTGATGCTTTTTTCAATGGTTATGTTCCCGCTTTTTTCAATGGAGAAAACCGTTATACCTGAGGCGCCAACAGACTTAGATGAAACAAAAAAGGTTAAAATATATATAACAGATGAGGAAAAAATCGAAGAAATTTCTTTGCTCCAATATATATGCGGGGTTGTAGGTGCGGAGGTTCCCGCCGAAAACCATAAGGAAACCTTAAAGGCTCAGGCGGTTGCAGCCTATACATATTATCTTTATAAAAGCGCAGAAAATACCGATAAGGATTATGATATTACCGATAGTCCTAAAACCGATCAGGCTTATATTTCTGATTTGGCGGCAAAAACTCTCTGGAAAGATAACTATGAGGATTACATTAAAAAGATTACCGCGGCGGTTAAAGAGGTTTTTGGAGAATATATTACTTTCGAGGACAAACCTATTTTAGCGGCTTATCATAATATTTCGTCAGGTAGAACCGAGTCGGCAGAGAACATCTGGGGCAAGTCGTATCCTTACCTCGTTCCTGCCGAAAGCGTCGGCGATGTTTTAAGCTCAAGCTATTTGAGCAAGGTAACCTTAACTCTGGCAGAAGTTGAGGAAAAACTAAAATCAGCCGAGATAAGCATTCCCGAGGCTTTAGAGGCAGGGGACTGGTTTAGCGATATTAAGCGCTCGGAATCAGGAACCGTGCTAACCGTATCGGTTGCGGGAACTGAGCTTAAAGGAACCAAAGTGAGAAGCCTTTTGGGACTTAAAAGCGCAAATTTTGAGGTTGCGTATTCTGATGATAAATTTTTATTTACGGTAAAAGGGCATGGGCATTTGGTTGGAATGAGCCAATGCGGTGCGGAATTTATGGCAAATCAGGGAAGCTCGTATGAAGAAATACTGCTTTGGTATTATAAGGGCTGCGAAATAAAAAAGGCTTGAGTGCTCTAAAGCATTCAAGCCTTTTGGTTATTCGGTTGGAAGTAAAACAAAGTAGTCAATTTCTTTTTCGGTTGCATTATATCTTGAAAGAACCATTCTCTTGCCGTTTTCGTCCTTAATAATCTTAAATCCAAAATAAAAGTCCATAGTTTTATCGCCGTCGAGCTCGGTAAAGGTGATAACATCCTTCTCGGGACTAAGCGCAAAGTTGTAGGTTGCAACCTCGTCCTCATTCCAGGCTATTTCGGCGGTTGAATCGGTATAAAAGGTCATAACACCGTTAGCGCTAATGTCCTTATCGTATTCCTTATAGGTTTCATTGTCAGATGAATAATACTTAATCTGCCAAACATCGTAGAGCAGTTCGGCTTCAGAAACGGCGGTATCTGAGGGATTGGAGCTTACAATTGAAACAGTATCATTTGCAGTTCCTTTTTTGCCGCAAGCCGAAAGCAATAAGCATATAATTACAACCGACAAAATTAAAAGTCTTTTCATAAGCTACCTCTCAAAAGAATTTTAATCTCGTAATATGGTATCATAAACCATGCCTTCTGTCAACTTTTGGGCTTTTAAAAGCGCATTTCTGCTTGACAATAAGGCTTTTTGGTTGTATCATAATCTTAATAAATTTAAAGCGTTGAAGGAAAGAGTAACCTTGCTTAAAATCATAAAGAGAGGGCGGTCGTCGGCTGAAAGCCGCCTTGATTGAAGCAAAGTGAAGACCACTCCTGAGTTTAGACCGGTCAAAAAGGTCTGACGTTTTGCCTGCGTTAAAGGTCTTGAGTTATAAATCAAGGTGGAACCGTGCTTATTGCGCCCTTGGCTGTGTTTGCAGCTATAGGGCGTTTTTTTATTTAATATTTTTCCTAAAAAGGAGTTTTATATTATGAAGATTATCTATAACAACGGCGTTGTTGACCAGTGTCCCGAGGAGTTAGAACTCGAGGTTATTCGCCATTCCGCCGCGCATATTATGGCGCAGGCGATTAAGAGGCTTTATCCCGAGGCAAAGTTTGCTTACGGCCCTGCAACCGAAAAAGGTTTTTATTATGATGTTGATTTAGGGAATATAAAGCTCGCAGATGCCGATTTGCAGAAGATTGAGGATGAAATGCGCAAGATTGTTAAAGAAAATCTGCCCATTAAGCCTGAGATTTTACCGCGCGATGAGGCTATAAAGCTTATGGAGGAACAGGGCGAAATCTATAAGGTTGAGCATATTGCAGACCTTGCAGATAATGAGCCCATCAGCTTCTTTAAGCAGGGCGATTATATTGATATGTGCCGCGGACCGCATATCACCTATACAAAGGCGCTCAAGGCGTTTAAGCTTACTTCTATTTCAGGCGCATACTGGAAGAATGACAGTAATAATAAGATGCTTACCCGCGTTAACGGAACTGCTTTTGCTACTCAGGTTGAGCTTGATGAGTATTTAAAGGCGGTTGAGGAGGCAAAGAGCCGCGACCATAACAAAATAGGCCGTGAACTTGAGTATTTCACAACCGTGGAGTCGATTGGTCAGGGTCTTCCGATTCTTTTACCTAAGGGTGCAAGAACTATTCAGCTTTTGCAGAGATTCGTTGAGGATGAGGAGCAAAGACGTGGCTACCTGCTTACTAAAACTCCGCTTATGGCTAAGCGCGAGCTTTATAAGATTTCGGGTCACTGGGACCATTATTTAGACGGTATGTTCATTTTGGGCGACCCCAATGATTACGAAAAAGAGTGCTTCGCTCTACGTCCTATGACCTGCCCGTTCCAGTATCAAGTTTTCCTTAACAAAATGCGTTCTTACCGCGATTTGCCGATGCGCTTGGGCGAAACCTCAACCCTTTTCCGTAACGAAGAGTCGGGCGAGATGCATGGCCTTATCCGTGTTCGTCAGTTTACTATTTCCGAGGGTCATCTTATTCTTCGCCCCGAGCAGTTGGAGGATGAGTTCAGAGGCTGTCTTGAGCTTGCGAACTATATGCTTAAGGCCGTTGGTCTTGATGAGGATGTAACCTATCGCTTCTCTCAATGGGACCCCGAAAGAACAGATAAATATGAGGGAACTGCAGAGCAGTGGAATGAGGCTCAGGACCTTATGGGCAAGATTCTTGACAACTTAGGTCTTAAGTATTCTATCGGTATTGATGAGGCAGCATTCTATGGTCCGAAGCTTGATATTCAGATTAAGAATGTTCACGGCAAAGAGGATACTCTTATTACCATTCAGATAGATATGCTTCTTGCTAAAAAATTCGGCATGGAATATGTTGACGTTGACGGCGAGAAGAAGACTCCTTATATTATCCACAGAACCTCTTTAGGTTGTTATGAGAGAACCTTGGCGCTCTTGCTTGAAAAGTATGCAGGTGCGATGCCTATGTGGCTCGCTCCCGAGCAGGTCAGAGTTATTCCGATTTCGGAAAGATTGCGCGATGAGGCTTTGGCTGTTACCGATAAGCTTAATGCCGCAGGTATCAAGGTTTCTTGCGATGACCGCAACGAAAAAATGGGCTACCGCATCCGCGAGGCACAGCTCGAGAAGATTCCTTATATGCTGATTATAGGCGATAAGGAAGTCGAAACAGGCACTGTTTCAGTCCGAAAGCGCGGCGGCGTTGACCTCGGCGCAATGAGCTTGGAGCAATTTATTATGATGGCTAAAGAAGAAATCGAAACAAGAAAGATAGAGAAATAATAAAAAACGAACCTGCCGCAAGAAATTGCGGCAGGGTCGTGTTTTTGGGCGTTTTTAAAACAATTCATCTATTTTGACATCAAGTATCTTTGCTATAGAGAATAATTCTTTGTCGGTTGCAATTCTGATTTGCCCCTCAAGTTTTGAATAACTGG
>JAZOQD010000099.1:0-4978 GCA_045655925.1 Acutalibacteraceae bacterium
GGCTATAAATAAAAATACTCCTGCAAGAACTTCTTCTATCTGGAGAACTTATGGTATTATTGATGGCGCACCTAATGCAGATGCGGCAGGTTACTTTATCCGTTACTGGCTTGATTATAAGAATTATGACCTAGATAACACTTTCCTCTCTGTTGATGCAGGTAATTTTTATTATGATGTTATAAACAGAACTGTTGATCAAAAATATTTTAATTTTGATGCAACAACCTGCCGTTATGTTGACAGCGGTGTCCATGTGTTTGTCAGTCCTGTAAAAGGCTCATCTTCTGAGGCACAGGTAGTTAATAAAATCTACTCAGTATCGAATGTTGTTAATCAAGCGGTAGATTCTGCCAATAAGGTTATTCAGGATAAAATAGCAAAAAACAGATAACTTTTAAATATTATAAAAAAGGAACTGTCAGGCTGACAGTTCCTTTTCTTTTTTTATTTTCATATCTGATATTGCAATTAAAATGCTTGCAGTGATAACTAGTATAGTTCCAAATATTGTTTTTAGATTTATGATCTCATTAAATATAATCACACCTGCAATAACACTGGTAATTGGCTCTGCGGTTGCTAATATTGAAGCTTTTTCACCACCGATAATAAATGTTCCTTGTTGGAAAAGAACAACCGCACCAACACTTATAGTTATAGCAAAAAGGAGGGTCAACCCCCAACCGAATAAGGTTTTTGGAAAGATGAGTTGGTTTGATATAAGGCATATCATAAGCATTATAACGCTACAGCTTAATGAAATATAAAAGCTAAATGCAAAGCCAGTTGTTTTTTTGTTTTTGAAGTTAGATAAGAGGATAACATATATTGCAAACGTTAATCCTGAAGCTAAAGCTAAAGCGCCGCCTTTAAGATTTATAGGCTCTAAGGGATTGTAAAAAAGTGATATTCCGATAACACATATAATAACGCTCAATATGCTTACTTTATCAGGCTTTTTCTTTAAAAATAAAATGCTTATCAAAATGACGATAGCAGGGTATATGTAGTGCAAAACCGTTGCTGTTCCCGATGCAATGTAATTATATGAAATAAATATAAGAATGGGCGTTATTAAGCAACCGAATATTCCGATAAGAGATATTTTTGAAAACTCTTTTAAATCAACCTTTAATGATTGATTGCTTAAAATACTTAACAATGCCAAAACGGGAAGGGATAAAAGGTTCCTTAAAAACACTAAGGAAAAAGGTGTTACTCCATCTAAGTAGATGTATTTTGCCATTAAGGGCATAAGTCCATAAATAATGGCACTTAGAATAACGAATATATATCCCTTAAACAATTTTAGTTTACTCAAAACACTCATCCTCTTGGCAAAATCTAAAATACGATAACAGTTTATCCTATAAAATTGACAAAGTCAATGCTTAATGTGAGGCGATTCTGGTTCGACTTTCCTCGCATTAAAATAGTAATAACAAGAATAAATTTACTTTTTGGATGCTTAAAACAATTGAAAAAAGTAAGTTGATATGATAGATTATAATTAAGTAATAATCAGTTGGTGGTCTATATGGGAAGAAAAACGAAAAAATACATAGTAAAACCTGTTTTAGCGGCGCTGTTTTTAGCGCTCGGAATGGTTTTGCCGTTGCTTACAGGGCAGATAAAGGAAATCGGCGATTCGCTTTTACCGATGCATATTCCTGTTATGCTCTGCGGCTTGGTTTGCGGTTATAAATATGGTGCGGCAATGGGTTTGGTTTTGCCGTTTTTGAGGTCATTGGTTTTTTCAATGCCACCCATTTATCCCAATGCGGTCTGGATGGCGCTTGAGCTTGCAACCTATGGTTTAGTGATTGGCTTTATTTATATGAAGCTAAGCAAAAGCAAATTATCAATGTATATTGCGCTGATAGCAGCCATGATAATGGGCAGAATTGTTTGGGGCATTTCAAAAATGCTTTTATTAGGGCTTTCTGCTTCGGCGTTTTCGCTATCCGCGTTTGTTACGGGCGCATTTATCGATTCTGCTTTGGGTATAGCATTGCAACTTTTAATTGTTCCGCTTTTGGCAACGCTTATAAACAAATTAATTCGTAAATAATAAAGGAGTAAATATAATGTCAGTAGTTAATTTTCCTTTTGGAAAAGAAAAAATAGCATATAATTTTAAAGATAATGAGCTTAAAGCGGTTCTGGTCTCATCTATAGAAGAGTATGAGCCAAAGCTTTCAGAGGACGAGCTTGTATCAGAAGCTTTAAGCAATCCGGTTGACTCTTTGGGACTGGCTGAACTTGCAAAAGATAAGAAAAAAATAGTTATTATTGCGAGCGATCACACCCGTCCTGTTCCAAGCAGGGTTATTATGCCTAAAATGCTCTCGGAAATAAGAAGATATAATAAGGATGCCGATATTACCATTCTTATCGCAACGGGTTGCCATAGAGGAACAACCAAGGATGAGCTTATAAATAAGTTTGGCGAAGAAATCGTAAAAAACGAAAAAATTTATATTCATGACTGCGATGAGCAAGATATGTTAGTAAATATCGGAAAGCTTCCTTCGGGCAGTGATTGCGAAATAAACAAGCTTGCAATAGAAGCCGATTTGCTTGTTGCAGAAGGGTTTATTGAGCCGCATTTCTTTGCGGGTTTTTCAGGCGGCAGAAAGAGCGTTTTGCCGGGCGTTGCGGGAAGAACAACCGTGCTTGGCAACCATTGCTCCGAATTTATCGCAAATGAAAATTCGAGAACCGGCATTTTGGATAACAATCCGATTCATAAGGATATGCTTTGGGCGGCAGAAAATGCCAAGCTTAAATTTATTGTTAACGTTGTTTTAAATGCAGATAAAAAGGTTATATTTGCTACGGCGGGTCATCCTGTTTCGGCTCATAAAAAGGGAACAGACTTTTTATCTGAGCTTTGCGGAGCAAATGCTGTTTATTCCGATATTGTCATTTCTACTAACGGCGGATATCCTTTGGACCAAAACGTTTATCAGTCGGTCAAGGGAATGACCGCGGCAGAGGCAACCGTTAAAAAAGACGGTGTTATTATAATGCTTGCCAGCGCGGATGATGGTATCGGTGGCAATGATTTCTATGAGCAGATGGCAGAAGAGGAATCCTTGGAAAAAATAATGGAAAAGGTTTTGAAAAGGGGAAGAAACGAAACCCTGCCTGACCAATGGATGACTCAGATATTAACTAGAATTTTGCTGAACTCAAAAATTGTTTATGTTTCTAATGCTCCTGATGAAATAATTGAAAAAATGCACATGATTCCTGCCAATACTATCAATGAGGCAATTATAAAAGCAAAGAAAATTCTTAACAAAGATGATGTTACAATAACCGCTATACCTGATGGTGTATCGGTGTTTGTAAAAAGATAATTTGAGTTGTGGGGTGGCTTTTATGCAGCTGGTTTTGTTAACCGCACTAGGCGTTGGCGGTGCAACCATTTTTGGTGCTATCTTGGGTCTAATGTTTAAAAATATCAGCCATAAATTTAGTGATATAATATCTTCATTTGCGGCAGGTGTTATGCTTGCGGCTGCGGTAATTGGTTTGATTTTGCCATCGATTGAGAATGGCGGCAAATATGGAGTAATTGTAACCATTGTAGGAATTTTCTGCGGTGCTCTTTGTGTTAACCTTATTGACAAGCTGGTTCCTCACCTTCATAAAATGACGGGGGTTGATAGTGAATCGCACCCCGAAATGCAGCAGCAACTTAACCGCGTTTTGCTCTTTGTTATCGCTATCGGAATTCACAACTTGCCTGAGGGCTTGGCGGCTGGTGTTGGTTTTGGAACAGGTAATACCTCAGATGCTTTAACCATTGCAAGCGGTATTGCTCTTCAAAACATTCCTGAGGGCATGGTTATTATAGCGCCTATGCTTGCGGCAGGTATGAGCAAAGGGAAAACCTTTTTAATTGCCGCATTAACCGGTGCGGTTGAGGTTTTAGGAACCTTTATAGGATATCTTGCAGTAAGTATTTCAACTGCAATTCTGCCGTTTGCCCTTGCGTTTGCGGGTGGAACGATGCTTTATGTTATCAGCGATGAGGTCTTGCTTGAAACCCATGCTCATGGCTCTGAAAGAGGCGCAACTTATGCGTTGTTGGTCGGTTTTTGTTTATTACTTGTTTTTGACGTTCTGTTAGGTTAATTTGGTTAATTTCAGGTAATAATATCTATAAATATCAAAGGAGGTTTTTATTATGAAGTATGTTTGCGATGTTTGCGGATATGTCTATGACGAGGAGTTGGGCGATCCCGATAACGGCGTTGCTCCCGGCACAAAATGGGAGGATGTTCCCGAGGATTATGTTTGTCCTCTTTGCGGCGTATCTAAAGACAATTTTTCAAAGGAATAAAAAAATGGGGCTTTGGTTAGCCCCATTTTTTTGTTTTGAAATTATTGACATATTACGTTATTTTATGTTAATATATATGCGATTGGATATTTTATAATGGAGTGTAGTAATGGCAAAAAGAATAGCTCTTATCGCGCATGATAATATGAAACCCACGATGCTTGATTGGTGTATAAAAAACCGTGAAGCATTGTCCCACCATTTTTTAAGCGGAACCGGAACTACTGCTTCTAAAATTACTGAAGCAACTGGGCTTCCAGTTTTTGCATATTTGAGTGGTCCATTGGGAGGCGATCAGCAAATTGGCGCAAAGGTTGCGGCAGGGGAGATTGATATTATAATTTTCTTTTCCGATCCGCTTTCTGCGATGCCTCATGACCCTGATGTTAAGGCGTTGCTCAGAATTGCTCAGGTATATAATGTGCCGATGGCAAGTAATAAAGCAACTGCTGACTGTATTTTAAAATCGCTCATATAATAATTGTTTATTTATTGAGTTTACATATATTATATTCATTGTGAGATGTTAAAAGGAGATTAATAAATGAGTATTTTTGATGTGTTCACTTTATTTGGTGGACTTGCATTCTTCCTCTTTGGTATGAATGTTATGTCAAGCGG
>JAZOQD010000100.1:0-5181 GCA_045655925.1 Acutalibacteraceae bacterium
TTGGCCTCCGACTTGATTTTTTCTGCTATCTCCTCAATTTCATCTCTTAAATACATTCGAATATCTAAAGCAACCTGGTCGTTTCTGCTTCTTGCGGTATGAAGCTTTTTGCCAACTTCACCTAGTCTTGCAGTCAATTCCTGCTCTATGAACATATGTACATCCTCGGCGGTCATATCAAACTCTAATTTTCCGCTTTCCAAATCGGATAATATTCCCTCTAAGCCGTTTATTAAGGTATCGGCTTCTTCCTCAGCAATAATTCCCTGCTTTGCAAGCATTGCGGCATGAGCCGAACTACCCTTTATATCCTGACGGAACATTCTGCAGTCAAAATGAATCGACGAATTAAAATCATCAGCGATTTTATCAACCTGTCCGTCTGTTCTTCCTGCCCACATCTTAGCCATAATTGTTCTCCTTTCGGAATATTTGCATAATTCAAGTTTAAATGAATAAATATTCATAATTTTTCAATCGATGCAAACATTATACGCTTATGGCCAACCTTTGTCAAGACAATATACGATAAAACATTGGTTATTTTGAAAAATCAAATATAAAGAGAATTTTTATTCAAAAAATTGACAGAATATTCTATTCGATTTGAATATTATTCGTTCAATTTGTATATTCATATCAATCAGTAAAACAAAAAACGGCTTTTTGAGCACTACCTCTTTCAGCCGTTTTTTCTTAATTCGATATTTTTCGCTTTTTGGGGTTGACTTTTTTAAATCAGGGTTGTATAATGGCAATATGCTTTTTGGGACTTTAAAGCGCTAAAGCGTTCCCAAGAAGCCGCTTTGCATTTTTATAGAGAATCAGGTCGTTATCCTTTTGGCTAAGACCAAGGCTTTTAAGGCATTCGAGCATATTTGCCTGGTCGGTCCAAGGCGAATCGGTTGCAAATAAAATTCTATCTGCCCCATGAGCCTCAATTATTTCCTTGCATTTATTGGGGTATCTGTCCAGCACTGCTGCTGTGTCCATATAAACGGGCTTGCCGATCAGCTTTTCTAAAACCTCATCCTCTAAATCAAAGCCTCCCATGTGGGCTAGCACTAGGCGGTCTTCAATAACGCCTTTAAGTTCACTTAAAACGTTGAGCACCATATCAGGTGTGCAATGAATATCCTCAGGATAAGCAACATCGCGGCCTGCGTGGGTAACTGTTATAAGTCCCCTTTTAGCTGCCTCGCCTATTATCCTTATATATCTGAGGTCATCAAAGTAGGCTCCCTGATAATCGGGATGAAGTTTGATTCCCTTTAAGCCTTTTGCCTTTATATCGTCAAGAATTGCTTCAACATCTGAGCAATCAGGATGAATGGCTCCAAAATAATATATTCCGTTCTTGCCTGAAAGCTCGGCAGAAAGGTTGTTTATTGTTTCTACCTGACTTTGATTTGTGGCAACTGGAAGCACTATTGAAACATCAACTCCCGAATCCTGCATTGATTTTTTAAGGGAAGAATATGTGCCGTCTCTATAAGGCTTTATGCCACCCTTTTTAGATAAATGCTCTATCGTTTTTTCTGCAATTTTATCAGGAAAAGTATGTGTGTGAAAATCAATTACCATATTTTATACCTTCTTTTCTTTAAATTAGTATAACACAAAATAATTATTTTAAAAGGTGAAAAAATGACGATTATTGATTTACTCGAAAAAAACAGCTTAGAAATAGGCGCAAAAACCGCTTTGGTTGAGATAAACCCCGAGGTTTATGACGATCGCCGCTTAACCTGGCGCGAATATGAGCTGGTTCAGCCTACCGAAAGAGCGCATTACCGCAGAGAAATAACCTGGTCGGTATTCAATGAAAAGGCCAACCGCTTTGCAAACGCTCTTATGGGAAGAGGCATCGGCAAGGGAGATAAGGTTGCCATTCTTCTTATGAACTGCCTTGAGTGGTTGCCTATTTATTTTGGAATATTAAAAACAGGCGCTATGGCAGTTCCGCTCAATTTCAGATATTCATCTGACGAGATTAAATATTGCCTCGATTTAGCTGAGGTTGATATGCTTGTTTTCGGTCCCGAGTTTATCGGCCGTGTTGAAGAAATTGCTGACAGTATAAGCCAGAACCGCCTGCTCGTTTATGTTGGCGACGGTTGCCCCTCATTTGCAGAGAGTTATCTCAATTTAACCTCTGACTGCGCAAGTAACAATCCTAATCTTCCTATAACCGAGGAGGATTATGCCGCCATTTATTTCTCTTCCGGAACAACCGGCTTCCCCAAGGCGATTTTGCATAAGCATAAGGCTTTGATTCATTCCTGCAGAGTTGAGCAGAACCACCATTCGCAGACTGCGGATGATGTTTTCCTCTGCATTCCTCCTCTTTATCATACCGGTGCTAAAATGCATTGGTTTGGCTCTCTTATAAGCGGTTCAAAAGCAGTTCTTCTTAAAGGAACTCGCCCCGAGTTTATACTTGATGCCGCAAGTAAAGAAAAATGCACTATCGTTTGGTTATTAGTCCCTTGGGCGCAGGATATACTTAACGCTATTGATTCCGGTGCAATAAAATTAGAGGATTATGACCTTTCCAAATGGCGCTTAATGCATATTGGCGCTCAACCCGTTCCTCAGAGCCTTATAAAGCATTGGCTCGAATACTTCCCCAATCATCAGTATGACACAAACTATGGTCTTTCCGAGTCGATTGGCCCCGGTGCCGTTCATTTAGGTGTTGAAAACATTCATAAGGTTGGCGCTATCGGCGTTGCAGGCTACGGTTGGGAAGTCAAAATCGTTGATGAAGACGGAAACGAGGTCGAGAATGACGGCGTTGGCGAGCTTTGTTTAAAGGGCGATGGCGTTATGGAATGCTATTATAACGACCCTGATGCTACCGCAAAATCACTTAAGGACGGCTGGCTTTACACCGGAGATATGGCAACCAAAGATTCTGACGGATTTATTTTCCTCGTTGACCGCAAAAAAGACGTTATTATCACAGGCGGAGAAAACCTCTATCCTGTTCAAATTGAAGATTTTATCCGTGGCTTTAATAAGGTTCACGATGTTGCGGTTATCGGTCTTGCTGATGAGCGCCTCGGTGAAATTGCCGCCGCAGTTATAAAAATCAAAGACGGTATGACCTGCACAGAGGAGGAAATTAACGACTTCTGCAAGGGAATGCCAAGATACAAAAGACCGAGGAAAATCATCTTTGCCGATGTTCCTCGTAACCCTACAGGTAAAATAGAAAAACCAAAACTGCGCAAGTTATATGGCGCAGATAAGCTTGTTTTGGAGCAGAACAAGCGTTAAACCCGGGAGTGATTCAATGAATTCAGTAATGCTTATAACCTTAGGGCTTGTTGTTCTATTCTTTTCAGTAATGATAGCAATAGGCATCTATTCGAAAAAATATTCAACCGATGTTAACGGCTTCGTTTTGGGTTCACGTTCGGTCGGCCCTTGGCTTAGCGCCTTTGCATTTGGCACATCTTATTTTTCAGCCGTTATTTTCGTTGGCTATGCAGGTCAGTTCGGTTGGAACTTTGGCCTTGCGTCAACCTGGATTGGTCTTGGCAACGCCTTCATCGGCTCACTGCTTGCCTGGGTTGTGTTAGGCAGAAGAACAAGAGTTATGACTCAGCATATAGGCAGTAAAACTATGCCCGATTTCTTTGGCGCAAGATTTGATTCTAAATCACTTAAGGTTGCCGCTTCGGTTATAACTTTTTTGTTCCTTATCCCTTATACCGCCTCGCTTTATAATGGCTTGTCCCGATTGTTTTCAATGGCATTTGAAGGCATTGATTACTCAGTATGCGTTATCATAATGGCCGTTTTAACCGCGGTTTATGTTCTTATAGGCGGATATATGGCAACCGCTATTAACGATTTTATTCAGGGTATGATAATGTTAGTGGGCATAGTTGCGGTTATCCTTGCTGTTTTAAATGATAACGGTGGACTCTCTGCCGCTATTGAAACACTTGCTACAGGCAAAAACGGCGGCTGGCAGTATGCTTCCTTCTTAGGCCCTCAGCCATTGTTCCTGCTCTTTGTTGTTTTACTTACCTCGCTCGGCACTTGGGGACTTCCTCAGATGGTTGGCAAATTTTATGCCATTAAAAACGAAGATTCCATTAAAAAAGGAACTACTATTTCAACAGTTTTTGCCCTTATAGTTGCAGGCGGCTGCTACTTCCTTGGCGGTTTTGGCAGACTCTATGATGTTGACGTTAACGCGCTGGGCTATGATGCCATTATCCCGACTATGCTTTCAACCCTTTCGCCCCTTATCATCGGTATCGTTATCGTTCTTGTTTTATCTGCATCAATGTCAACTCTTTCTTCGTTAGTTTTAACCAGCGGCTCAACCATTACTCTTGACTTTATTGAGCCTCTTTGCAAGAAAAAATTAAGTGAAAAGAAAAAGATGCTTATTATGCGTTCGTTTATAGTTGTGTTCATTGTTATTTCTGCTCTGATTGCTATTAACCAGGCAAATAACAAGAGCCTCTTTATCGCGCAGATGATGGGCGTTTCCTGGGGTGCGCTCGCAGGCGCCTTCTTAGCCCCGTTCCTCTATGGCTTATACTTCAAGAAAACCTCAAAGGCCGCCGTTGTTGCTTCTTTTGTCTTCGGTGTTGGTCTTGAACTGGTTCAGCTTGCAGTATCTCTGGGTTGGATTTCGGTTGCAGAAATACCCATTCTCTCATTCGTATTTACAAACTCTCTCTATTCAGGCGTATTTGCTATGGTAGGCGGTCTTATTATCGTTCCGATTGTGAGCCTTTTAACCAAAAAGACTATGCCAAAAGATGTTGATAAAATGTTCGAATGCTATGAGGACACTAAAACCGTTACCATAACCGATAGTTTAGGAAAATAATAATAATTTTGATAGTGTGACTCTTGTCACACTATCGGGTTTATGTTAAAATATAATGTAATTTACATCTTTAAAGGGGATTTATCAGATATGAAAAAATTGATGCTCGGAAACGAGGCAATTGCGCGCGGTCTTTATGAAGCCGGCGTTAAGGTGGTTTCAAGCTATCCGGGAACTCCTTCAACCGAGATAACCGAATACGCCGCCAAATATGATGAAATCTATTGCGAATGGGCACCCAACGAAAAGGTTGCCGCAGAAGTGGCTTTCGGCGCATCCTTGCGCGGTGTCAGAACTGCCTGTGCTATGAAACATGTTGGCCT
>JAZOQD010000101.1:0-16722 GCA_045655925.1 Acutalibacteraceae bacterium
TGACCTTGGCTACACTCCTTCATTCAAACTTATTGAGTGGACCAACAAATATACCGACCTTAACTCAGGCGTTATCGATTGCATCTGGAACGGTTTCACCTGCAACTCTACCGATGATGACGGTATCCAGAGAAGCGAGAAGGTTGACTTCACTTTCAGATACATGGAGAACCAGCAGGCTATCGTTGTTAAGAAGGATTCCGGAATCAAGAGCGCAGCTGACTTAACCGGCAAAATTGCAACTGCAGAAGCAGGTTCAGCAGGCGAAAGCTATGCAAAGGGCTTTACCGGCACAACCTACAAGAGCGTTACCAAGCAGACCGATGGCCTTATGGAAGTTAATTCCAAGACAGCTGATTTCGCAGTTGTTGATATCCAGCTTGCAAAGAGCTACTGCGGCAAGGGCGACTATGCTGATTTAGAGATTGTTGAATCACTTTCAAGCGATCTTGAATACTATGCAATCGGCTTCAAGAAGAACAGCGAACTCACCGCAAAGGTTAACGCAGAACTCGAGAAGCTCGGCAAAGACGGCTTCCTCAAGACTCTCGCTGATAAATACGGCCTCGGCAACAGCGTTGTTGTTGACTTCGAAAATCAGAAGGTTGACGAGAAATAATTTATCAATAAAATTCAAATCTTTAAAAAAGCTGACGGGATTTTTATCCCGTCAGCAAAACTGTTGTATAGGGGTAATATTTTACTCCTTTAAATTGGAGTTTTTATATGTCTTTTTTAGAAATAACCTTATTTTTAGCTAACGGCTTTGTATTTTCGCTTATAATTTTTGCCGTTACTCTTATATGCGGTATTCCTTTAGGTCTACCCATAGCATTCTGCTCTATGAGCCGCTTTAAGCCGGTCAGAGCTATTGCTAAAACTGTTGTCTGGATAGTTCGCGGCATTCCGCTTATGCTTCAGATTTTTATTATCTATTATGTTCCCGGTCTTTTGTTTGGAAACCCGATTTTCAGTCAGATTGACCGTTACATAATCAGAAATTTTGAAATCCCGAATGACGGCAGCTTAACCCAACTTTTGCTTACCAATATGGGCGGTCTTGTATCTGTTCTTATTGCCTTTAGTATTAACTATGCTTGCTATTTCTCCGAGATTTACCGCGGCGGAATTGAGAGCATTTCAAAAGGTCAGTATGAAGCGGGTTATGTCTTGGGTATGACCAAATCACAGGTCTTTAAAAATGTTATCTTAAAGCAGGTTATAAAGCGCATTGTTCCGCCTATGTCCAACGAGATAATCACTCTCATTAAGGATACCGCTCTTGCCAACTGCATTATGCTTCCTGAAATCATAAAGCAGGCAAAGGAATTGGCGGCAACTCAGGCACTTGTCTGGCCTTTGTTCTATACCGGTGTTTTCTACTTGATTTTCGTAGGACTTCTTACCATTCTCCTTGGAAAATTAGAGCAAAAACTCAGCTATTTCAAGGCTTAAGGAGGGGAAAATATGCCTATTTTAGAAGTTAAAAACTTAACAAAAAGCTTCGGCAAAACTGCCGTTTTAAAGGGTATTGATTTTTCTCTCGAGAAGGGACAGGTTTTGTCAATAATCGGCTCATCGGGAAGCGGTAAAACAACCCTTTTGCGTTGCTTAAATTCCCTTGAATTTGCCGATGGCGGCACCATTACCGTTAATGATGAAATAATCTTTGATTCCGATATTCATAAGAGATTTTCTGATGAGGAATTGCGCAGAAAAAGATTGCATTTCGGCCTTGTTTTCCAGTCCTTTAATCTTTTCCCGCAATATACCGTTTTGCAGAATGTTATGCTGGCTCCCAATCTGCTCAAAAAGGACACTCCTGAGAACAATAAACAAAAGGCTCTCGAACTGATTGAAAAGGTTGGCCTTTCGGATAAGATTAACAATTATCCTTGTGAGCTTTCGGGCGGTCAACAGCAGCGTGTTGCTATTGCAAGAGCCTTGGCGCTTGACCCTGAAATTCTTTGCTTTGACGAGCCTACCTCGGCGCTCGACCCCGAGCTTACAGGCGAGGTTTTAAGGGTTATAAAATCCCTTGCCGACCGCAATATGACCATGATAGTTGTCACTCACGAAATGGGCTTTGCCAGAGATGTTTCAGATGAGGTTCTATTTATGGATGACGGAATTATCGCCGAGCGCGGCGACCCAAAGGTTATTTTTGAAAATCCCAAAACTGAAAGACTCCACAATTTCTTAGCATCTTACAGTAAATAAAAAAAGCCTCTGCAGTAACTTTACTGCAGAGGCTTTTTTATGCTCTTGTTATTTCAGACTCAATTTTCAAAAGGCGGTTATATTTTGCAATTCTATCGGTTCTGCAGGGCGCTCCCGATTTTATAAATCCTGCTCCAACTGCAACCGCCAAATCGGCAATAAAGGTGTCTTCGGTATCGCCCGAGCGATGAGAAATAATGGTTTTGTAACCCGATGCTTTGGCAAGGTTTATTACCTCGAGAGTTTCTGATAATGTTCCTATCTGATTCGGCTTTATCAGAATGGCGTTGCCCAACTTTTGCTCAATGCCGCTTTTAAATCTTCCGGGGTTAGTAACAAACAAATCGTCGCCAACCAGCATAACATCCTTTGATAATTTAGAGGTTATGTCCTTCCAGCCTGCATAATCCTCCTCTGCCAACGGGTCTTCAACCGAGATAATAGGATAATCTTTTATAAGCTCCGCGGTTTTCTCAATCAAGCTGGCCCCCGTATGCTTTTCTCTGGATTTTGGCAGAATATATTTCTGATTTTTAAACCATTCGCTTGATGCTATATCGAGCGCGATTTTAACCTCCTTGTCGCTATAACCTGCCAAACGAACTGCCTTTAAAATCAGCTCAATTGCTTCTCTTTCATCCTTTAAATCGGGCGCAAAGCCGCCCTCATCGCCAACGCCCGTTCCCCTGCCCGATTTTTTTAGCAGTTCCCCTAATTTATGATAAATTTCGCTGCCAACCTTTAGCTTTTCTGAGAAAGTTTCGGCCAAAACAGGAACAATCATAAACTCCTGAATATCAATATTGTTTGCCGCGTGTGCGCCGCCGTTCAAAATATTCATCATCGGCGTTGGCATTTTAAGATTACTGATGCCGCCTAAATACCTATAAAGCGGCACTCGGTAGTGCCTTGCAACCGCGCGAGCCACCGCTAACGATACCGCCAAGGTTGCATTTGCTCCAAGGCGGCTTTTATTATCTGTTCCGTCAAGGTTTATAAGCGCTTTATCTATGGTTTTTTGGTTTAAAGTTCCCAGTGAACAGATGGCGGGCGCAATTTCCTTATCAATATTTTCAACCGCCTTTAAAACGCCCTTGCCGCCGTATCTTTCATCGCCGTCGCGAAGCTCGGTTGCCTCATATTTGCCGGTTGATGCACCCGACGGAGCTATTGCAACCGCTCTTATACCCGAAAAAAGCGTTACCTCTGCCGCAACGGTGGGATTACCCCTTGAATCAAGAACTTCCATTCCTCTTATTTCTTTTATCATTTTAAAATTCCTTTCCAAAATTCAATATTTATTTACTTTATTTTGGCAAAAAATATGAGCTCTTATACGGAATTTACTATTTTTTTGAAATTGCATATAGGGTTTGACTTTTGACATAAAAAGATATATTATATATACTAGGTATAATTGTATAGTTATGTGCTCTGGAGGGAATATGCCTAAAGAAAAATACAGAATCGCCGGATTGAATGTTCTTATGGATGTCAGCGGCGAGCTTACTGCCATTAGAAGCGAAAAATATAAATATAATTTTTCAAGCACTCCCGACTTTGAGATTATCGGAATGAAAAGCAACATTGAGAGAATGATGCGCGACGAGGGCTTGACCGAGCAAGAGGCCGAATATGTTGCCTCCGGTGCAAGATTTTATAACAACCTTGTTTCTTTTGGCGGATTTATGCTTCATTCCTCTGCCGTTTGCTATAACGGCAAGGCATATCTCTTTACTGCCGATAGCGGAACGGGTAAATCAACCCATACTTCGCTCTGGAAAAAATACTTAAACGATAAAGCGTTCATACTCAATGATGACAAGCCTGCCGTTCGCTTGATTGACGGAAAGTTTTACGCCGCGGGAACTCCCTGGAGCGGCAAAACCGACCAAAACGAAAACGCATTGGTTGAAGTTGGAGGTGTTGCCGTTTTAAAAAGAGGAAAAGAAAACAAAATTTCCCCTCTTAATCCCTCGTTAGCGGTTTTGCCATTATTGAGTCAAACCTCATTTCCGACTAGTTCTGAAAGGGTTGACGCCTTGTCAAAACTCCTTGAGCAATTTGTTACGAACATTCCGATTTTTGAATTATATTGCGATATAAGCGAGCAGGCTTTTATAACCTCGTTCGAAAAAATGACCAATCAAAATTATAGATAAAAGGAAGCTTTTATGTCTGAAACAAAGTTAAACGAAGCCGAGCAGAATCTTGACAGTAATGTTATAATCGGCCGCAATCCCGTTATGGAGGCTCTCCGTTCGGGACGAGAAATTGATAAGCTTTTAGTAGCCCACGGTGCCGCAACGGGAACTACCAAGGTTATTATTGCAAAATGTCGCGAGAGAGGCATACTCGTTAAAGAGGTGGCTCCGAGCAAGCTTGATTTTATGAGCGGCGGTGCCGCGCATCAAGGCGTTGCTTTAATCGTTGCAAGCCATGAATATTGTGAAATAAAGGATATCCTCGAGCTTGCTAAAGAGCGCAACGAAGACCCATTTATAGTTCTTTGCGATGGAATTGAGGACCCGCACAACTTAGGTGCAATTATAAGAAGCGCCGAGGCCTGCGGCGTTCACGGAATTATTATTCCAAAAAGAAGAAGCGCCTCGCTTAATGCAGTTGTTGCAAAATCATCTGCAGGCGCGCTCGAATATATGAGAGTTGCAAGGGTTGCGAACATTACCTCTGCCATTGAAGAGCTCAAAGAAGCAGGCCTTTGGATTTATGCCGCCGATATGGACGGTGAGTCTTGGTGTGGCACCGATTATTCAGGCCCTTGCGGTCTTGTTATCGGTTCTGAGGGCAACGGTGTTGGCCGTCTTGTCAAGGATAACTGCGATAAAATCGTATCCTTGCCTATGAAAGGCAAAATCAATTCATTAAACGCATCGGTTGCCGCAGGTGTTCTTATGTATGAAATAGCCCGTCAAAAAGCGGGTATTAAAGCGAGATAAATTCTAAGTTTCTTACTAAAGGGGTTATATGTATGGGACTGTTTAACAAAGATAAATACAATCTCTATGAAGAGCTTAAAAACGACGCTCTTTTTAGTGATGACGATGACGATATATTGGTTCCTCCTAAGCACGATGGAACTGTTCATCGCGATACTATTACTCAGAAGAAGGTTGCGCCTCACGCGATAACTGCAGATGAGCTTATGGGGAACAATGAAGTTACTAATATTCCTATGACAAACTCCGATAATGACTCGGGCTCAGTTTATAAACAGATGACCGAGCGCAATTCTGCTATTGCCGGGTTTGACGATAGTTATGTTCCCTCCTGGGCAACCTTTGAAACCAAGGAAAAGGAAAACGAGCCTATTCCCGAGGAGGCAGTTATCTCTGCCGAGGAAAAGCTCCGCAGCATGAATATTACAAGCCCTGTTTACAGCACTCCTACTGCTAAGGAGGAGCTTGAAAAAGAGGGAGCAAAGCAGGAACAGGAAAAAGAGCAAGATGACTTTTTAGCCCGTTGCCGCAGAGCAGTTAGCGCAGCTACTGCTAATGAGCCCGATGCTGCTGTTACTTCTAACGGCGAGCCCACCGTTGAACCTGCTGAGGCAGACGAGTTTGCCGCATCTATAAAAGACGGCTTTGAGAGTATCAAAGCAGGTAAAAATGTTCTTAATATTGAAGATATTGAGGAGGATATCCCCGTTCAGCATACCCCGGCTGAAATTGAGGATATTATCCGCCGCCTTAAAAATGCGGGCGATGTTAAGGCTGAAGCGCCTGCTATAGAAGAGCCCGAAACAGACGAAAATGCAGAACCTATTGCAGAAAATGCAACCGCGGAGCCTCAAAAAATCGTTGAGGAGCCTATTGAAAAAGCCGAAGTCGAGGAAAAGGCAGAGCCTTTAGAAGCCGAGTCAGAGGTTTTAGAATCCGAGGAACCCGCAGAAGAACCTGCAGAAACTATAGAAGCGCCCGAAGAACCCCAAGAGGAGCTTGTTTTAGAACCGGGCGAAAAAAAATTAGAGGTTGAAGTTCTTTCAAGCGAAACCGAAGAAATAATTATGGAAACAACCTCGCCAACTTCCAGAGTATATGGCAAAATTGTTGACGGCGAGCTGCTTGGCAGAACCTTGCATGGCACCGATGTTGAAATCGATACCCTTATGAAAGCCACCGCCGCTGCCGCCGCAGTAAATGCTACTGCAGACGATAAAACTATGATGTTTGAGGGTCTTACTGACGCCCTTTCTCAACGCGCAGATGACGATTTTGATGATGAGTTTGATGAGGATTATGACGATTATGACGGAATAGAGGAAACCCCCTATTACGAAACAAACGATCCCGCGCTCGCATCAATTCGCGACTACCGCAATTTAAACGATGCCGCAAGAATTAAAACCGATCTTGATGATAAATGTCAGAGCTTGCAGTTCAGAACCGTTTTATCCTTCTTGCTTACCGCCGCATCGATTATTTATACGAGCAATCTTTTCAATTTTATAAATACCGGCGTTGTTGCAACCGTTAACCTTTTATTGTTACTCATTACCGCCGCTATTAACTATGATATTTTCTTACATCTCAAAAATTTGGCAAAACTGAAGGTTAGCTTCGGTGCCTGCATTTCGGTTGCCGCAATAGTGGCTGCTGCTCATTCTGCATTAAACGCATTTTTCTTTGCAGATAAGTTCTATGTCACCGCTTCTGCCGCAATGCTTCTTTTGGCAGTTGGCAAATTAACCGAACTTTTGAAGCAAAAAAGAATCGCTTTAGGCCTTAACGCTATTTCAACCTCCGAGGACCGCAGAGGCGTTGTTGCATTGTCTGATGACGCTTCAGCAGTTGTTTCGTCGGGCTCGGTTGACGGCGAAGCTTTAACCATTATTGGCAAAAAAACCATTAATGTTCAGAATTTCCTTAAACATTCAAACTACTTAAGCCCGCTCGATTTAAAGGCCGGCGCTTTAATACTTATCGGCATTGCCGTTGGTATTTTAGTTGGTGTTATTGTTGGCGTATTAAAAGGTGGCGCACTGGGTTTTGGTGCCGCTTCGCTCGCACTTTGCTGCTGCTTCCCTGCCTGCTCGGCGTTAACGGCAGAGCTTCCGATGTTCAAAATTGCTAAGCATCTTGCAGGCTATCGTGCAATGCTTGCAGGCTTTAAGGGTGCTTATGACTTAAACCTTGCAAATGTTGTTGCAGTTAAAACCTGCGACCTTTTCCCGAAGGATAGCGTTAAGCTCTATGATATGAAAACCTTGAGCGAAAATGAAATCGGCCATTCCTTGCTCGATGCCGCCGCAGTTGCGGTTGCCGCAAAAAGTCCCATGGCCCCCATTTTACAGGATATTATCGGTCAGTTGCCCGAGAAGGATTTGCCCAAGGTTGGCAATGTTCAGTATGAAGATAAAATGGGCGTTTCGGGTTGGATTGGCGAAAGAACTATTCTTATCGGCAATAGAAATCTTATGCAGGGTCATAATATAACTGTTCCGCCCATTACTGTTGACCAGAAAATTTTGCGCGCAGGATATTTCCCTGTTTATGTTGCTTGCGACGGTGTGCCCTGCTTACTATTTATCGTTAAATACGAAACCGACCCGACCATTACTGCAGAGCTGCAGTCGATGTGCAACACAGGCATTACCGTTGTTGTTGACCCTAATGACCCCAATGCAACCGATATGATGCTCTGCGATTACTTTGGTCTGCCTAGTGATGCAATTAAGGTTATGAACCATAATGCCCGCGTTACCTATGAAAAAGAGAGCAGATTTGAGGAAAATATTTCGGCATCTGCAAGCTTTAAGGATAATATCTGCGGCTTCTTTGCAGCGGTTACCGCAAGTATAAATCTGCCTCACACCTTATCGGTTATGACAGCTTTGTTTATAATTGCAGCGGTGGTAGGACTTGCAATGCTTATCTGGGCATTCGTTTCAGGTAAGGCTATGATTGTAACCTCGCTCACCTTTGCTCTTTACCAGCTTTTATTCGTTGGCATCTCATTCTTACTATCAAAGGTTAAGAAATGATTGACTTAAATAACATAAAATCATCTATTAAGCAGTTTTTCTGCTTCGATGAAGGAAACACTTTAAACCTTAATGTAATAACCTCTATGGCGCAGTCGCTAATATTAATTGCGGCGTTATCCCTCTTTTTGCCATACCCCGCAACTGCAGCTGTTATCAGTTGCATCGGGGCTTCATTTTGCGTTTTGCCCGGCACAAGAGATAAAATATTTAGCCATAAAGGCTCCTTTATCCTGCTCATTTTCACCCTTATAACAGCCACTGTTGCGCTTTGCCACGGCAACTGGACCGGTCTTTTAAGGACAGGCATTTTTGCAATGATGATTGTAATTTTCCTTGTTGCAAGAAGTCTTAATTTTAAAAAGTTTTTTGAAAAACTTTTGACCTTTTTAACCTTTGGCGGAACCTTTTCTGCAGTTGTTTCCTCAATAGAATTTTATAATAACCTTGGCGATGCAAAATACCGTTGTAAAGCCTTTTTTACAAATCCTAACTTCTTTGGAATTGCCATGGTTTTGGTAATCTTTATCTGTGCTTATAAGTTTATTATAGATTCAAAAGGAAAATGGGTTTACTTTGCCTTTGCTTTAATAAACGCTTTGGGCCTTATATTCAGCGGAAGTATGAGCTTATGGCTTGTTTTAGTTATTGGCATATTCCTGCTTTTGTTGCTTAACCATAAATATAAGTTGGTTGCTCTTATGTTGGGCGTTGTAGCCATTGCAATAGTGGCGATTATAGCTGTTCCCTCTTTAATTCCGCGTTTAAAGGAGTTATCTCTTACCTTCAATAACCGCGTTACCATATGGGATTTTGCAATAAAGCATTTTAAGGAAACTCCCATTTTCGGCAGAGGCTTTTATACCTATAAATTTCTTTATAACATTTATTCTTCTACTGACCCTACAATCTATAAGGCATCTTTATCTCATAACATTATTTTAGATTCCCTGCTTTGCCATGGAATTGTTGGAACCGGCCTTATTTTCTATTACATCTATATTTTCTTTAAAGGCGTTGCAGATTATAGAGAAAAGCTTAAAGCAAAATCAGAAAGCTACGCCATTTCAACCTTTATAGTTTCGGTTGCAGTAACCCTTTTCTTCTACGGGCTTATTGATACTACTATCATTTTTGTTCAAACGGGTATGATAGTTCTGTTTATTGCTTCAGGTATAGGAACAGAGGAAAGAAAAATAAAGCAATTAGAAGACTCAGAGCGCAGAAAAGAAGAATAATAAAAATCCCCTATTTTTCCATAGGGGATTTTTTAAAAGTTCTAAATTTTTTAGTTTTAAATACATTTTATATATACTTTTATTTAGGAGAGTTTTTATGTTTAAAGAAACAAATCCAAAAGAAATAAATGACAATTTTATTAAAGCCATTGCCGACGAGTATATGCTTATCACTGCAGGCGATGAAAACGGCTATAATATGATGACTGCCTCCTGGGGCTTTGCGGGAGAAATCTGGGGAGATGACAGTGTTATAGCCTTAGTTCGACCCCAGCGTTACACCTTGAAGTTTTTAGAAGAGCATGATTATTTTACTCTGAGCTTTTACGGGGACAGAAAAGACATTCATAAAATCTGCGGTTCTAAATCGGGACGCGATATTGATAAAACCGCCGCTTGCGGCTTGACCCCTGTTTTTTCTGATAACTCGGTATATTTTAACGAGGCAAGACTTGTTCTTGTTTGCAAAAAGACCTATTGCGAAAAGCTGAAACCCGAATGCTTTATAGATAAGGATAAATTAAAATGGTATAACAATGATTACCATTATATGTTTATCGGCAAGATTGAAAAAGCCTATATAAATGATTAAAAAAACGCCTGATGGAAAACCCATCAGGCGTTTTTTTAACAGTTATGTATAAATTACTGCTGTTCGATAGCTTCTACAGGGCAGCCCTCAGCGCAAGCGCCGCAATCTGCACACTTATCAGCATCAATAACGAACTTGCCATCTCCCTCAGAAATAGCTTCGCAGGGGCAAGTGCCCTGACATGCACCACAAGAAATGCAAGCATCGGTAATTACGTATGCCATCTATATACACCTCCGTTAAATAATTACAGTCAAACATGATTGTAACATTATTCTACCATATATTTCAAAAATTGCAAGAGTAAAATAAACGCCTTATGCCTCGGGCGCTTCCCAGTTATGCCAAACGTTCTGAACATCATCGTTCTCATCAAGCATATCGAGGAGTTTTTCCATTTTAACAACAAGCTCGGGGTCATCAATAGCTGAGGTTGTTGCGGGAACGTATGCCGGCTCTGCGGAAACAAAAGTATAACCCTTTTGTGCCAATGCTTCACTAACTGCACCAACATCATTAACACCGGTTGAAATCTCGAAAACATCGCCGTCAAAATTAAAGTCCTCAGCACCTGCCTCGAGAGCATCCTCCATAACGGTATCCTCATCCTTGCCCTCGGCCTCAATAACAATAAGACCCTTATGTTCAAACATAAACATAACCGAGCCGGACTGACCCAAATTACCGCCGCATTTATCAAAATAATGGCGCATTTCGCCTGCGGTGCGGTTACGGTTATCGGTCAATGTTTCAACAATAACGGCAATACCTGCAGGACCATAGCCCTCATAGGTAAGCTGCTCGTAATCGGCGCCACCCTGCTCACCTGCCGCCTTCTTTATAATGCGGTCAATATTATCATTAGGAACGTTGTTTGCCTTGGCCTTAGCAATAACATCCTTGAGTTTGCCGTTGACATTGGGGTCGGGTCCGCCAGCCTTAACAACCATTGCAAGCTCGCGACCTATTCTTGTAAAGACCTTGGCTCTTGCCTGGTCGGTTTTTTCTTTCTTTCTTTTAATTGTGCTCCATTTTGAATGTCCTGACATGGAAAATCCCTCCGGAATTATGATTTAGTTATTCTATCACACTTTTTTGAACTGTTCAAGTGTTAACACTTAAGTTAAAGCCCATTTTTTCTTCTGCGCAGAAAATCCTCTAAAATAATGGTTGCGGCGACCGCATCAACCACTTGCTTGCGCTTCTTGCCTCTTGTATCGGTATAATTAAGGGCAGTATGAGCACTGACTGTTGTGCAACGCTCGTCCCATAATTCAACTGGCAATCCGGTTTTTTCCTTTAAAGCCTCGGCAGCCTCGGTGCACTCCTTGGCTTTAAAGCCCTCAGAGCCATCCATATTTTTGGGCAAGCCTACAACTATCATCTCGGCGCCTAATTCCTTAGCTTTTTCGGCCAAGCGCTCAATCAGTCGCTCACGGTTATATTCGGTTATAACGCATTTTGGGAACGCAAAGGATTCGCCGGCATCGCTTAAAGCAACGCCCGTTCTCGCAGTTCCAACATCAACCGACATTATAAGCATATCGTTCTCCTTTATTTTATCTCAAAATAATATTTTCTGTTTGCTTTTGGGAAATCTTCTAAGACGCCGTGCTCAGGGTCATAAAAAACACCCTCTGCATAAAGCGACCAATGCCAACAACGCGGAGTTTCAAGGCTCAAAATGCAAACTCGCGGCAAATCGTTTTTGCAAAACGCCTGCTTTCGCTTACTATCATATTCGATTGCAAACTTATCCAAGCAATCAAACATATCCTTGAGCTTTGTTTCGCGCTCGGTGCCCACAACATCTATTATTTCCTCGACGCTTTTGCCCGTCAGCATCGCCAAAACAGCCTGACCGCATTGCAGACTGTCGGGCTCTTTTATGTATTTTATTATTTTAGTATCAAACATTATTTTACTGAGATTTCTCCCGCTTTTAATTCTGTTTGCCCGTCAAAGTAAGGCTTGTCTGAAAAGTTTACGGTTATAACAACACCGTTGGAGAACTTTGTTCTCTGAACCAAGCGGTCCTCGGTTAAATACTCAAAGCTATCCAAAGTAGCATAGCCAACGTTTCTTGCGGCAGGAACGGTTCTTTGATATGAAGCAAGGATATCGTCCTTTAAATTATCCCAATCGGTTTCGCAAAGGCTATAAATCGGCGGAACGCCATACAAAACGCAAAGCTTATCGCGCTGCTCCATAAGCTCGGGGCAGCAGTTCTGCGAATCACCCCAATAGAAATAGGATTGAACTGAGCCATGGAATACCATTTCCCAAAGAGGAACTCTGCAAACAGGATTGAGCATATATTTCTTTATATTCTCAGGAACATCGTCACCATAATAAAGGTGGGTCATTCTGCGACCCGAATCATAGGCTCTGTAAGGCGGCGGACTCATCATACCCTCATTATAATGAACGGTTGCGGCAACATCCTCACAACCGATTTCGGTTCCGCAAACCAAATCCAAATCGGTAACAACATCGGCAAGGCGGCGCTTATGCATCATAGAGCCGCGTCTGGTTGTCGGATGCTCGTCGCTATAGCATTCATAGGCGGTTGCCGCCATAACATCAAGGAAACAGCCCTCCATATTGTAATCAATTTTTCTTTTTTCGATAATAGGTTTAGCGCATTCAGGCGCCTTAACATCGCAAATGCGGTGCTGGTCATGGAAAACGCCGTCAGTTCCCATTAAAGCCCAGGCCTTGCGATATGTTCCGTCCTGATTTTTTATAACTGCATCAGGCCAATATCCTATTCTCTGCTCGCAACGTCTTTGTCTGGTTTCGGGAATAAGGTGGAAAATATCTTTGGGGATAACATCGGTATAAATATCATAAAAGGTTGTTATAAAGCCTAAATCGTTTATAGCCGATATTTCTTTTTTCTCAATATTCTCATTAAAAATGCTCCAAAGAACATTATCCATTCCCATTTGCTTCATTTCTTTGGCAATGGAAATTCTTCTCTCGACCTGCTCGTCAGAGGGGACTCTATAAACTGCCTCCTTTGAATAGAGCATATCCATAGCATCACTATTCCAAATCCAGATGTCTGCAGCGCCGAGCATTTTATCAACCTTGGCCACCTTTTTGACCTTTTCAGAAAGCGGAACTATAAAGCCCTTCTCCTTGGCAATATCTCGATACTGTAAACAAAGTTCAGTTATGCCGCCCTTGCCCCAGATAAAGCGCATTTTTCTCTCATAGCCCCATTTGCCCATTTCGGCTATCCAGATAATATCGGAGCGGACAAGCCCGTTATCATCGCGTGCGGTTGTAACTGCGCCGTCAGCCGTTGTCATAACTGCGTTAAGGAAATAGTTGCCGCCGAAAATTGAGCCGATAAAGCCCATCGAAAGACCGTTTCCGCCCGAAAGAGCAAGGCGCTGAGGTATAACCGCCTCCTTGTCATCAGCCTTAAACATAACGCCGCCGCAGATAGGATAAAGCACCTCTGCCTTAGGCTCTCTTATAAAAGACTGCGGATAATGGAAATCGCAGGGCAAGCTACCCTCGCCATTAAGAGTTAAGGTTATAAGGCCGTCCTTCTCAATTTCTAACAAGCATTGAGCTTCAACCGAAAATTCGGGGCGTTTGATTTTATAAGAAAAACCTTTCTCGGTTTCTTTAATATCCGATATCTCATAATCTTCCCTTAAGGGATACTGCTTTGCAAAAAACGAACCCGAGCCGAAAGCCATTGCACCTGTTTTTTCGCAAATTTCTAATTCTACACCGTTTAAAATCTTTTTCATTTTTTCCTCCAACAACGGCTAATCTCTAACGGATTTAAAAAAATCTCCTAAAAGCTCCTTGCATTCTTCCTCCATAATTCCTGCCCAGACCTCAGGCTTTGCTGAGAAAGGCATCGAAAGAAGATTGCAAACCGAATCGCAGGCGCCGCCGTTTTTATCAAACGCGCCGAAAACAACCTTTTTGATTCTTGAATTGATAATGGCCCCTGCGCACATAGGGCAGGGCTCAAGCGTTACATATATTTCACAGTCAGAAAGGCGCCATGTGCCAAGTTTTTGGCAGGCGTTATGAATCGCCTCTATTTCGGCATGGCCAAGGGCGCTTTTGAGTTCTTCGCGGCGGTTACTTCCGGTTGCTATAACCTCGCCGTTTCTGACTATGACGGCGCCAACGGGTATTTCTCCCCTCTTTGCCGCCTCTTTTGCAAGCGCTATCGCCTGCTCCATAAATTCATTCATATTACCCTCATAATCCGCTCGATAATGTCTGTAAATACCTCATAATATAAGGCAAAAACTGATTTGTTAAAATGGTTAATCCGCAAAGGATAAAGAAAACAACCATCCAGGCGGAGCCGCAGAACCAACCGATTTTTGTTGAGGTTTCCTCGGAGCGTTCTTTTGATAATTTGAGCGCCTTACTATCTATCTTTAAAAGGAAGATAAGACCGCAAACGCCGATAAGCAGCAGCACAACCAAATATAAAACGGAAATTATGCCCGATTCAAGCGGACTTGTATTTTTTGAAACATAAGTAAGCGCAACCGAAAGAGCATTGTTAATAGCGTGGATAATCATTGCGGGAACAAGCGAACCTGTGTAAACGGTGCAATAGCCTAAGCCGATACCAACTATAAAGGCAAACGGAATCTGGACCAAATTGCCGTGGATAAGACCGAACAACGCCGCCGAAACCATAATAGCGGTGCCGTCACTCATATATTTGCGCAACGAACCAAGCACAACACCTCTGAAAGCAAATTCCTCCAAAATTGCAGGAAAAAGACCGATGCAAATAAGCATCAACACAAATGACTGCCAACCTCCGTTGTAGTCAATCATATTATCCTCGGGGGGCATTTTGAATATTGCTTCAAAATAGCGCGCAAAGGTGCTTGTTGCAATATTGCCTATTCCACAAATTCCAAGACCCAACATAACGGTTGGTAAAACAAGGCCTTTGGGCGCGGGTTTTAATGACACAATGTCCCTTAACCTTGCTCCGATAAATTTCGGAGTGAAAATAAACGGAACTGTCAATAATAGAACAGAGCAAAGCGCCGAAAAGACATAGAGAAAATCAGCGTTTGAAAGCAGAGCCTGCGCGCTCTGCACACCCAGCGCTATCATAAGCACTATTCCTAAAATATAAGAAAGAGCATTTCCGCCTAAAAAGAAAATGCTAAGCGGCATTCCAACGCCGTTGCCGAGGCTTTTTACCTGACGCTTTTTTTCCTGCCTCTCATAATATGCGGCGGCATCAAACTGGACAGCATTCTGCGGCGCTGAATAGCTTGTGTTGGGAGTATAGCTATATTCGCCCCTTGGGCTATAAGGGTTTCCCTGAGGGCGCGCACCATACTCGTAGCTACCCATACTTGAATTCCTAAAAGGCACATAAGCCTGCGGTTTTTCAGGTTCTTGCTCTAACGAAGACTTATCGCCAACAGTTTCTCCCTTTATTTCTTCAGTTTCTAAAATTTCATTTTTCATCTCATCAATTCCCAAAACATCAGCCCCTTACTCGAGAAAATAAACGAAAATTTATCTAAAATGTTGAACAAAACCTCTGATTTATTATAAAATAATAATTTTTTTAGCAAAATTGCATAAAAAATTGGTGTTATAAACCATATAGTAACAGTTGCAATATTATTAGAAATATATTATTATAATAATATATTAATCTACAATAATCAATGTATATTTCGTGAATTTTTCTGCAAAGAAATATTTAGGAGGAAAATTGATGCTTAGTGTCAAAGAAATAACAACTCTGATTGAATCAAAGCTGCGTCATAATTTTGGCGTTTCTCCCGAGAACGCATCTGATGAACTTTTTTATAAGGCTGCAGTTCTTTCGGTTCTCGATATTATGAGAGAAAGAAACACCGCTTTCAGAGAAGAAACCAATAAAAAAGAGGCAAAGCGCGTTTATTATCTCTCTATGGAATTTTTAATGGGCCGCTCGCTCAAAAACAATCTCTTTAACTTGGGGTTGGATAAAACCTTTGAGAAAGCCCTTTCAAAGTTTGGCGTAAAAATAGATAACCTCTATGAATTAGAGCCTGACGCAGGTCTTGGTAACGGCGGTTTGGGCCGTCTTGCTGCCTGCTTCTTAGACGGTCTTACCTCAAGCTCCTATCCCGCAATGGGTTATTGCATTAAGTATGAATTCGGTATCTTCCGCCAGAAGTTTGTTGACGGCTGGCAGACCGAAATGCCTGACTTCTGGTTGCCGGGCGGAAGCGTTTGGCTTCTTAAGCGCGATTCTAATGCAGTTGATGTTCATTTTGGCGGCGAGGTTAAGGAGTGCTGGTTTGATAACCACCATAGCGTTTCGCTTGAGAATACTACCGTTGTCCGCGCTGTTCCTTATGACTTGATGGTTGCCGGTGCTGACGGTAAAAGTGTTAACATTCTCCGTCTTTGGAGTTCTGAAACAAGAGCTATTGATATGGCGGCTTTCAATCAGGGCGATTATGTTAAGGCGCTCGAGCATCAGGCTATGACCGAGGTTATCAGCAAGGTTTTATATCCCGAGGATAACCACCCTGAAGGAAAATCCTTGCGCCTTCGTCAGCAATATTTTCTAGTTAGCGCTTCAATTCAGGATATTCTCCACCGCCATTTGCGCCAATATGGAACTCTTGACAACTTGCCCGAAAAAGCGGCTATTC
>JAZOQD010000102.1:0-4234 GCA_045655925.1 Acutalibacteraceae bacterium
ATATATGGAAAAACTGACAAGCTTATGCTCAAGCATATGTTAGATGAAGCAGAAGTAGGGTATTATTCCACTGCCGTTGCAATTTGTTCAATGTGGACTTTTGTTCTTAGTGCTATAATTGATGCTATGTATCCTACTATTATACAGAGCTTCAAAGAAAACAAAGAGGTTTTTGATAAAAAGAACAGACAACTTTATGCAATTGTGTTCTATGTTTCTGCCTTTGTTTCATTGATGTTCGTCATTTTCGGAAAATTCGGAATAGGGTTGCTTTACGGAAAAGCTTATCTTCCTGCCGCATTACCGCTTAGTGTGGTAACCTGGTATACCGCATTTTCATATTTCGGAGTAGCCAGAAATGCATGGATGGTTTGCAATCAAAAGCAGAAATACTTAAAATATATGTATATATTCGCCGCGATTATAAATGTTGGATTAAATGTTATATTCATTCCAATCTGGGGAGCTGCGGGAGCAGGTTTTGCATCGCTTATAACTGAAATTTCAACAAGTATATTACTCCCGCTATGTATAAAGGAAATAAGACCAAATGCGAAGCTTATGCTTGAAGCAATTATGCTAAAAGAAGTTTTTTAAATAGCGCCCTCAACAAAGAAGATTGTTTATGCAAAAGTAAGTGAGGAATATGATTATGGAGAAAATAAAAAAATGGCTCAAATATAAAATGTGCAAATGGTTTTCTTTTTCATATGTTTTGATGTTTCACCATATTACAGAAATGCCAAAAGTAAAAAAAAGCGCTTGTTTGTTAAGCTTTGATTTTTTTAAAAATTTCATTCTCAGATATAATGGTAATTATTCTTCTTTTGAAGATGTTGCTGCCAAAAAAGTTAAACGAAAAATCGCAGTTACTTTTGATGACGGGTTAGAAGATGTTTACACTATGGCATACCCGTTTTTAAAGGAGCAGGGAGTTCCTTTCACGGTCTTTGTTATAACTGATTTTTTAGATACTGATGGTTATATAACCACGAAGCAACTTAAGGAAATGAGCAAAGACCCATTGGTTACAATTGGTTCTCACGGCGTAACACATAAAATATTGCCTAAACTCAGTAGGGAAGAAAAGATGTTTGAGTTGTCTGAATCAAAGCGAAAATTGAGTGAACTTATAGGGAAGGATGTTACGGTTTTTGCATATTCTCATGGACAGTTTGACCAGGAAACCTTGTCGCTTATGGATTGTTATGACTATGCTGCATCTGCGGCTGATTATTTTTCTTCCCATTTCAATATGAATAAGCACTTGGTCCCAAGATGCAATATTACAACAAAACTATATAAAGCGCAGTTGGAACTTTTTGATTCGCTTTTTAAATAAGACAATTACAAGGAAGCTTAATACTTCCGTTATGTATAAAGGAAATCAGACCGAATGCGAAGCTTATGCTTGAAGCGATTATGCTAAAAGGAGTTTTTTGATTTTCTGTTTTAAGCAATTGGTTTTCTGGTGGCATAATCTTTGTTTTTACTGAAAAGGTATATTCTAAAGCAATAAAACAAGGCAATATAAAAGAGTGTGGGTTTCAACCTAAATGATTTCGGTGATAAAAATAAATAATAAAACGGTTATAGATGATTTTCTATAGAAATTTGGGCATTGCGGTATATATTATCGGCTCAAGGTTCTTTAAACTGGAAAGCTTCGAGTATATGCTATTAACCGTAAAAAATATTTTAAAAAAGGAATTAGTTTAATGAAAGCTTTGGTTTTGGCGGGCGGTTTCCCGCAAATCGCGCTGATTAAAGAGTTAAAATCAAGAGGATATGAAACGGTATTGGCAGATTATTATGCAGAGCCTGTTGCCAAACCTTACGCCGATAAATTTTATCGGGTTTCAACCCTTGATATTGAGGCAATCACAAAGGTTGCAAAGGCCGAGCAGGTTGATTTTCTTATAACTGCTTGCACCGACCAGGCGTTGTTGACAGTTGCTAAAGTGTCAGAGGATTTGGGTCTACCTTGCTATATTGATTATAAAACAGCGCTTAATGTTACAAACAAGCAGTATATGAAAGAAGTTTTTGTTAAAAACAATATTTCAACTGCAAAGCATGTTATAATGGGCGAGCTTGATGAGTCAAGAATAGAGGATATGCAGTATCCTTTGATAGTAAAACCTGTGGATTGCAACAGCTCTAAGGGTGTTAAAAAGGTTGAGAATATTGATGAACTAAAAAAAGCCTTTTGTGATGCTGTCCGATTTAGCCGAACTAATACTGCTATAATTGAGGAGTTTATTGACGGCGAGGAATTAATCGTTGATATTTATGTTGAAGACGGTAGGGCGAATGTTCTATCGGTTTCCTCGCTTGATAAGATAGCCGATAACGATAAATTCGTTATATTCCGCGGAAGATACTCCGAGGAGGTCTATAATAAGGTCCACGACCTTGTTGGAGGAATCGCTCAACAGATAGCCGATGCTTTCGGTATTAAAAATTCTCCGATGCTTATTCAGCTTATAACTGATGGTAAGCGAGCCTTTGTTCTTGAGTTTAGCGCGAGAACTGGTGGCGGAGTTAAGTTTATGCTTATTAAAAAAGCGTCAGGCTTTGATGTTATTTCTGCCGTTGTTGATTTAACTGTTGGCAAGTTGCCGCATATCGAAAAGGTTAAACCGGAGAATAAATACATATTCAATGAGTTTATTTACTGCAAACCCGGCATTTTTGATAAGCTTGAGGGCTTTGATGAGCTCAAGAACAACGGCGTTATAACCGAATATTGCTTGTTTAAATGGAAAGGCGCTGAGTTTGATACTATCGAAAACAGTGGAGACCGTGTTGCCGGTTTTACCATTCAGGCAGACAACTATGAAGAATTAAAGGCTAAGCACAGAAAAGCCGTTGATGGTATGAAGGTTTTGGATATTAAGGGTAACGATATAATGCGTCGCGACCTGTTAACAGATATATAATTTGTTTATTGGGAGGAAAAATTATGTCACTTTTCAAAGGAAAAACATTACTTATCACCGGTGGAACCGGTTCGTTCGGAAATGCAGTTTTAAACCGATTTTTAAGGACC
Organism: Acutalibacteraceae bacterium; assembly: GCA_045655925.1. Lineage (GTDB taxonomy): Bacteria > Bacillota > Clostridia > Oscillospirales > Acutalibacteraceae > UMGS172. The sequence continues at coordinate 3,053 of JAZOQD010000102.1, forward strand.
GATATTGGTGAAATCAGAATCTTCTCTCGCGATGAGAAAAAGCAGGACGATATGCGCCACGAGTTTCAGGTTAAAATGCCTGAGGTTGCTGAGAAAATCAAGTTCTATATAGGCGATGTCCGCGACCTTGCAAGTGTTAAAAACGCTATGCATGGCGTTGATTACATATTCCATCCCGCCGCTTTAAAGCAGGTTCCTTCCTGCGAATTTTTCCCGATTGAAGCGGTTAAAACCAACGTTTTAGGAACTGAAAACGTTCTCACTGCTGCTATTGAAGCGGGGGTTAAAAACGTTGTTTGCCTTTCAACCGATAAGGCGGCATACCCCGTTAATGCTATGGGCACAAGTAAGGCAATGATGGAAAAGGTTATCGTTGCAAAATCAAGAACGGTTGACCCCAAGAAAACCAAGATTTGCTGCACCCGTTATGGCAATGTTATGTGCAGCCGCGGTTCTGTTATTCCGCTTTGGATTGAGCAGATTCGCTCAGGCAGCCCAATTACCATAACCGATGGCACTATGACTCGCTTTATTATGTCGCTCGATGAGGCGGTTGACCTTGTTCTGTTTGCCTTTGAGAATGGCGAGAGCGGAGATATTCTCGTTCAGAAAGCACCTGCTTGCACCATTCAAACTCAGGCAGAAGCAGTTTGCGAACTCTTTGGCGGCAATAAGGATGATATTAAGGTTATTGGTATCCGTCATGGCGAGAAGATGTATGAAACCTTGCTTACCAACGAGGAGTGCACCGGGGCTATTGACTTAGGGAATTTCTACCGTGTGCCTTGTGATAAGCGCGGCTTGAATTATGATAAGTATTTCCATCAGGGGAATGTAGAGCGCAATCCCTTGAAGGAGTTTGACAGCGACAATACCCTTCAGATGACCGTGGAGGAAGTAAAGCAGAAGTTGCTCACCATCGATTATGTGCGCCGGGAGCTGGCGGCTTGGATGGCACGGTAAAGAGTGGGGGATTCTGTATGAAAATTCTCATTACTGGCGCAAAAGGCTTCGTAGGCAGGAATTTGACCGAGGCTTTGAAAGCCATTCGGGACGGGAAAGACCGTACCCATCCGGGACTCACTGTCTCCCAGATTTTTGAATATGACATTGACACCGAGCCGGAACTTCTGGAGAATTTTTGCCGGGAGGCGGACTTCGTGTTCAATCTGGCGGGTGTCA
>JAZOQD010000103.1:0-8265 GCA_045655925.1 Acutalibacteraceae bacterium
GTTCGGAACAATTACTTTCAACCGGCGAAATAACATTAAGAATAAAAAACAACCCGTAAGCGCCAAGCTTACGGGTTTTCTTTATCTGTTAACTGATTTTTTCTGCCTTATATCATCACCGAAGAAGGTGCAGATTTTATAACTGCCAACTATTCTTGATGCGATGCGGTCGGTATATGTCTGACTGATTTCGGGCAAGGTCAGATTGGTGCTTATAACGGTGGAGAGGCCGCGAAGCAGTCTTGTGTTTATAATGTTATAAACCACCGAAGCGCTAAGCTGGGTTGCGAACTCTGTGCCCAAATCATCTAAAATGAGCAGGTCGCAGGAGGTTAAGCTATCAATCTTCTCGGTTGAACCTGAACGGTCAAAGGTTTCGCGGCTGACCTCGTTTATAAGGTTTTGAGCTGAGCCGTAGATAACATTATAATCCTTCGCAATAATCTCATTTGCAATTGCTAAAGAAAGATGCGTTTTTCCAAGACCGCAATCGCCGGTTAATAAAAGGTTTTCGCCTGAGGGAAAATTATCAACAAAGGCTTTTATTGTTTTTAAAACGGCGGTCATCTGCTTTTTAGGGCAAATGCCTCTGTCATTTTTGGCTTCGGGATACAGCGAAATATCAAAGTTTTGGAAGGTTGATTCCTTAATAGGCATTTCATTTGAAAACTGCGAGTAGCAAAGGTTAGTTGCAATCTCCTTAACGCAGGAGCAGAGAGCACCCTTCTGGTAGCCGGTATCGGAGCATTTTTTGCAGGTATAAACAGGCTCATCCTTAAACTTTGCCGCTTTAAAGAAAGCTTCTCGGCTCTTGTTTAAAGTTTCTATTTCACTTTTTAATTCTTCTGAACCCAAATTGCCGCTAATCAATGAGAGCGCCAACTTTGCGCTTTTTTGTTGAAGTTTGTTTTCAATATCGCATAATTCGGGGTTTTCATTATATAAAGCAGACTTTTGCTGCTCATATTTTTTCTCGTTTGCTTTTTTGCGCTCTAAAACTATTCCGAGCGCTTTTCTAAGCATTTCGTTGGAAAACGCCATATCAATTCTCCTCGTTTTTAAAAATAAGGCCGTTCATAAAATCATCGTATTTGTTGCCGGTGTTGCTTGGCTTTGCCGCATTTTTTGTTATCTTAAGGTTTTCAATATCCTCCAAGCTCTTAACGCCTTGCTTATGCCAACCTTCCATAATCTTTTTTATGTAAGGGAAAGAAAATTTAGAGGTTGTATCAACGCAAAGCTCATAGGCGGCGCGGATAATATCTCTGCCATAATTCCATTCTGTTATCCATTTATCTGCTGCTTCAAGCTCGGCTTTAGTGGGTGAGCGATGCTCAATACCCATAGTTGTTTCAACAATATGCCAGGCCGATTTTTTGCGGCGCATATCAATCAATCTGCGCTCGGCCGATTCAACATCTAAAACGCCGTCATTAACCCATTCGATCGCGGTTCTTTCAATAAATCCAATGTTTGCTCTGCCCTCAGAAATAGCAAACTCAATTATCATAAGAATAAGAGAAGCCGAAAGTCCTTGGTCATCAAAAAGCCAGACAATAGTTGAAATTTCGGTCTGGCGGAGCATTCTGCCGAATTTCTGCTCGGCTGAACGGAGAATAAATGCGATTTCAGGGCATTCAAGACCGCGTTTTGCCGCTTCCTCGCGGTTGGGTTTTAAAGCGGTTGAGGCAATAACCTTTTTAGGCGCTTTTGGTGCGGTGGTAATTACGGCAGGGGCAGGGGACTCGGTTGCACCTAAAACGCCTACGCCAACCCAGTAATCAAATGCTTCGGTTGCGGCATCGGGAGTTATGCGCAAAGCCTCAGCAGCTACTGCCGAATCAAAATTATTTGCATTACGAAGAGCCCACAGCAACACTTTAAGTTGCTCCGAGCTTGCAAGCTTTATATGTTTGTCAACAACCGAAGCAGGAACTGCAAACATTGCAGTCAGCTCCGATGGGTTTAAATAATATCCCATAGCTTTTTCTCCGTAAATGATAGTTACATATATTATACCACCGCCGCAATAATTCGACAAGATATATTTGTTATAAAACTTAAAACAGCAATGCAATTTACATAAAAACTGTAAAAAAACACCTGAATTTAAAAAATCATAAATTAGAAAACAAGAGAAAAAGCGAGAAAACAAGAGAAAACAAGAGATTGACGATTATAAATTAAAATTTTAATTTTTTGGTGTTGACAAGGGGTTTGCCTTATGTTATTATATCTAGGCTTTAGAAAAATTTTATTCGGAGGTAGAAGTTATGTCCACTTATATGGCAAAAGCCGGCGAAGTTGAGCGCAAGTGGTATGTTATCGATGCAACCGGTATTTCTCTCGGTCGCGTTGCTGCTGCTGCTGCTGATGTTCTTCGCGGAAAAGGTAAGCCCACTTTCACTCCTCATGTTGACTGTGGCGACCACGTAATTATCATCAACTGTGAAAAAGCTGTCTTAACCGGTAAGAAGCTTGAGAACAAATTTGCAATTCATCATACCGGTTATATCGGCGGTCTTAAAAAGGTTAAGTATGCAACTCTTATGGCTGAGAAGCCGGAGCTTGCTATGCAGCTCGCCGTTGAGGGCATGGTTCCCGATACCACTATCGGCAGAAAAGCTCTCACAAGACTTCACATCTATAAGGGTGCTGAGCATGTTCATCAGGCTCAGAAGCCCGAAGCGATGTCGCTGTAATTAAGGGAGGGTATACTGATGTTTGAAGGAAAACCTTATTTCTACGGAACAGGTAGAAGAAAAAGCTCTGTTGCTCGTGTTCGCGTTTATAACGGAACCGGTAAAATCACTATTAACGACCGCGATATCGAGGAGTATTTCGGCCTTGAGACCTTAAAGCTCATCGTTCGTCAGCCTCTCGCACTTACCGATACTCTCGATAAGTTTGATATCGTTTGCCGCGTTGCAGGCGGCGGTGTTACAGGTCAGGCAGGCGCTATCCGTCATGGCCTTTCCCGTGCACTTCTTCAGTATAAGGAAGAACTCCGTCCCGAGCTCAAGAAGGCAGGCTTCTTAACTCGTGACCCGAGAATGAAAGAGCGTAAGAAATACGGTCTTAAAGGCGCCCGTCGTGCACCCCAGTTCTCCAAGAGATAATCTGTATTATTTCAAAGATTACAAAAACCCCGAAACCATCTTTGGTTTCGTGGTTTTGCTTTTGTCTTATTGACATTGAATTTTTGTTGTGATAAAATAATTTTAACTTTTAAATTAAAGGAGTTATTTATATGAAAAAGTTACTTTGTCTCGCAATGTGCTTTTTGATGCTTTTCAGCTTTGTTGCTTGCGGCGGTTCTGATAAAGATACCGATACTGGCGCAAATAACGGTGGAAGCACAGGCGTTGCAGCAACCTCTATTAAGTTCGCAAAAGATATGTATGCGCTTGGCGTGGGTCAGGAAATTGACCTTTCTTCAGAAATTACAGTTGAGCCTAAAGGCGCAGATGTTGTTTTCTCTGTAAGCAACGATGATTATGCAGTTGTTTCAAAAGATGGCGTCGTTTCGGGCGAGGGAATGGGATTAGTTACCATTACTGCTGCTTCCGGTGACGGTTCTGTCAAGGCAACATGCAAGGTTGATGTTTACGGCTATGGCAGCATTTCTTGCAACAATAGTGGTAATCACGATAAAATCGTTTGCAAACGCCCCGGAACTCCGGAGTTTACCCATGACGGTGGTGCTCTTATCATTCTTGTTTCTAAGAAAGCAACCCCCGAAACCGATTATTCAAATCTTATCAATTTGAAATCGGGTCAGTTCTCTGAGAATTATGACGGTTATCATATTGCTAAGACCAAAGAAGGCGATAGCACCTATAAGCTTGAAAACATTCCTACCGGAGATTATTACGGAATTATCATCAGCCTTTATGATTATAATTTGCTTGTGGGCAAAGTAGAGTCAAGAAAACAATACTATAAAACAAGAAATATCCCCGAGCAGCTTAAGGCCAAGGGAGTTGGCAACATTCTTTCCGAGGATGCAATAAACGCAATTGCTACTATAGCAAAGGAGAAAGAATACTGCGTTAAGGAAATCACTATCGAAAACGAGAAGGATAAAACCTTTGCAGCTCTTTTCTATGGCGATAAAACGAATATTGAAGCAAAAGATGTTCCTTATTTGGGAATTCCGCTTGATGAGTTCGATAAATAATTATTGAAAAAACCGCGTTGGTTATTAGCCAACGCGGTTTTTATTTTGCGGAATATTCTTTATAAATTTTTATTGTATCATAAATCGGCTTGTATCTGCCTTCGCCGGCGGCGGTAACGCAAATGAGCGTTCTGCCGTCATTTGTTTCGGCGTAGCTTATAAGGCAATGACCTGAATTTGAGGTATAACCCGTTTTGCCGCCTAAAATGGTTGCAACCTCGGGCTCGGCTCCATACATACGGCTAAACATTGTGCTATGAAGTTTTAACTCCTCGTGGTAGCTGTTTGCTTCAATAGTATAATATTCGGTTGAAAGAATCATTTTGCAAAAATTGTTTTCTAAGCATGCGCGCATTATAATCGCCATATCAAGACAGGTTGAATAATGCTCCTTGTTATGAAGTCCTGTCATATTTGTAAAATGCGTGTTTTTAAGACCAAGCTCTACGGCTTTTTCATTCATCATTTCAACAAAGCGTTCCTCGCTGCCGGCAGTCATAATTGCAAGACCTGCCGCCGCCTCAGCACCTGAAACCAAAATTGTTCCATAGAAAAGGTCAATAGCCTTAACCTGCTCACCGGGGTGGAAGCCTACCATGGTTGCCTCCTCTTTGTAGAGAGGGTCTATAATTTTTGAGGTCATCTCCATAGTGGCGTCAATATTCTTAATGTTTTCTGCCGCAACCAAAAGAGTCATAATCTTGGTCATTGAGGCAGGATACATTCTCTCGTTGCCGAGCCTTGAAGCTAAAACTGTGTTGTCAGAGCAATCGGCAAGGAGAGCATAGGTGCTATGGATTCCCTCTAAAAGCTTAGTGTTGTCATTCGATTTAAAGGAGAGGTCTTTTGGCTTTTCGGGTTCGCTCACGGTTGACTCGGCAGCCGAGCTTAAGGTGTTATATCCGCTACCTGTTCCCATAACCAGTGATGAATCATCGTTGCACTTTGAAAGGCATAGACAAATTATTATAACAATTAGCAAAAGCGCTAAAAAGGTTATGAAAAGTTTAAAGGGAAATTTTCTTTTCCGTTTTTTTAGGGGTGGGTCGGATTCAGGGTTCTTGGGAGAATAGCTTTCGAAAAAATCACCGTATTTATCGGTATATTGACTCATCGACTCACTCCTTTATTCCTTTTTAAATATGCCTGGAGTCTATAAATCGGAAGCCCTTGAGAAGCAAATTTCTGCTCATATTCGGTAACAATGTTACCTTCAAAATCGCTGTTATGCAAATCAAGGGAAACATTTTCTAATACAAAACCATATTTAGAAAGTTGCTCTATTGAATATTCGAACAAAATTCGGTTATCGGTTTTTTGATGAATTTTACCCGATTCGGTTAAAAGTTCATCATAAATAGCAAGGAAAATCGGACTGGTTAGCCTATGGCTTGCATGGCTTTTTTTGGGGAAGGGGCAAGAAAAATTAAGAAAAATCTCATCGATTGAATCGGGTTTTAAGTATTTAGATAAATATTCAGCGCCCGATTTGACAAATCTAACATTGTTTATCCCTAAAGAAATTGCCTTTTCACAAGCCTGAACAATAACATTGCAGTTCTTTTCAACCGCGATAATGTTAACTTCCGGGTGCCTTAACGCTAATTCGCAAGCGAATTGACCCTTGCCGCATCCAACCTCAAGCCAAATTGGTGCCTTTCTGCCGAACCAAGCATCAACATCAATATATTCTTTGGTTTCCTTAGCCTTTATAAAGTTAAGCTCATCGCTTTTTGCAGAAAACAGAATGCTCTCGCAAGCGGCCTTCCTGTCATCCAAATGCTTTAAGCGTTTCATTCTCATAGTTTTAAAATTCCTATCTTAATAAATATAAAATAATTATACATTAAAATCTCTCATTATGCAACTTAAAATATATCCTACTTAGCCTCAAAAAATATTCATAATGTTTTATAAAACGGCTTGTCAAATTGAGAAAATAATGTATAATAAAATAAGTTTATATCTTCTAAGGAGTATAAGATGTTAGAACTCAAAAATGTTTCTTTTAAAGTTCCAACCGAAAACGGAACAAAAGCTGTTATAGACAATGTCAGCCTTAAAATAGATGAGCGCTTCGTTGCCTTTACCGGCCCTAACGGCGGCGGCAAGTCAACCTTAGCAAAGCTTATTGCGGGTATTTATCTGCCAACTGAGGGCAATATCTATTTTAATGGCAAGGATATAACCAATCTTTCAATAACAGAGCGCGCTAAAATGGGCATTTCCTATGCCTTTCAGCAGCCCGATCGTTTTAAAGGCATAACCGTTCGCGATTTAGTTGCTTTAGCAAGCGGCAGGGACCTTAATATTTCAGAGGTTTGCGCCTATCTTTCTGAGGTTGGCCTTTGCGCGAGAGACTATGTAAACAGAGAGGTTAACGAGAGTCTTTCGGGCGGTGAATTAAAGCGTATTGAGATTGCTATGGCAATGGCTCGCTCAACGGAGCTTACTTTGTTTGATGAGCCTGAGGCAGGTATTGACCTTTGGAGCTTTAATAACCTTATTACCGTTTTTGAAAAAATGTGTGATAAAATCAACGGTTCAATTCTTATTATTTCGCATCAGGAAAGAATTCTTAATATTGCAGATAGAGTTATAGTTATTTCGGGAGGAAAAATAACGGGTGATGGCAAAAAGGATGACATTTTGCCCGGCCTTTTAACCTCCTCAACCTGCTCTGTTCTGACCGATAAAATGTAAGGAGGGGTATTATGGCACTTGATAGCATAACAAAACAAATGCTCGAGCAGATTGCCGATTTGCATGATATTCCTTCGGGCGCTTATAATATAAGAAGCAACGGTAAGAGTGATAGCAGAAACACAACAGCAAATATTGATATTGTTAACAAAAAGGATAAGCCTGGTATTGATATAATTATCAAACCCGGCACCAAAAATGAAAGCGTGCATATCCCGGTTATTATCTCTGAAAGCGGACTTAAAGAGACCGTTTATAACGATTTCTTTATTGGCGATGATTGCGATATTACAATTGTTGCAGGTTGCGGCATTCATAATGACGGAAGTTCTGATTCGGAACATAGTGGAATCCATACCTTCTTTGTTGGCAAGAATGCCAAGGTTAAGTATGTTGAGAAGCATTACGGCGAGGGCGACGGAAACGGCGAAAACCTTATGAACCCTACCACTGTTGTTAATATTGATGACGGCGGATATATGGAGATGGAAACAAGCCAGATAAAAGGCGTTGATTCAACCTATAGAACCACCAATGCGAGACTTAAAAAGGGCGCAACCCTGATTGTTCACGAGAAAATAATGACCCATGGCAAGCAAAAAGCAACCACAGATTTCTCGGTTGACCTTGACGGAGAGGGCGCAGGAGCGCATGTTGTTTCGCGCTCTGTTGCAAAGGAGAATTCTTATCAGTTGTTCCTTTCAAATATCAACGGAAATGCCGCTTGCAGCGGTCATACCGAATGCGACGCTATTATTATGGATAGCGCAAGAGTCAGCGCTGTTCCTAAGATAAATGCGAACCACGAGGCAGCTGAACTTATTCACGAAGCCGCAATCGGAAAAATTGCAGGAGAGCAGCTTATAAAACTTATGACCTTAGGCCTTACTGAGAAGGAAGCCGAGGAGCATATAGTTAACGGATTTTTAAGATAAGTAAAAACAAAAGCATCTTTCAGTCAAACCGAAAGATGCTTTTTTATTATAAAAAAAGAAAAAGGGAACAAGATTATCTTGTTCCCTTATATCTTTCTTAAGATTAAATCTTAAATAGCTCTGGTAACCTTGCCTGAACGGAGGCAACGAGTGCAGGCATAAATTCTACGGGGAGTTCCGTCAACGATTGCCTTTACACGCTTAACGTTAGGCTTCCAGGTTCTGTTGGTTCTTCTGTGTGAGTGAGATACCTTGATACCGAAAGTGATTTCTTTGCTGCAGATGTCACACTTTGCCATGAGTCTGCACCTCCTTTTGAAACTACATACATAAAGCAAAAGATATAATAGCAGATTGTGAAGCATTTTGCAAGTGTTTTTTTAAAAAACTTTTTTTAAGTTAAAATATATGTAATAGTTGCATTTTTTTGGAAAACAAAGTATAATA
>JAZOQD010000104.1:0-6745 GCA_045655925.1 Acutalibacteraceae bacterium
TGTTCGCCGATTAAAGTGGTACGCGAGCTGGGTTCAGAACGTCGTGAGACAGTTCGGTCCCTATCTGTCGTGGGCGTAGGATATTTGAGAGGAGCTGTCCCTAGTACGAGAGGACCGGGATGGACGCACCTCTGGTGCACCGGTTGTTGTGCCAACAGCATAGCCGGGCAGCTATGTGCGGATTGGATAAACGCTGAAAGCATCTAAGCGTGAAGCCAACCTCAAGATAAGATATCCCATAGCGTAAGCTAGTAAGGTCCCCGGAAGACTACCGGGTTGATAGGCTGCATGTGTAAGCACGGTGACGTGTTCAGCTAGGCAGTACTAATAGACCGAGGGCTTGACCTTTAACCTCTGTTAGTTCCTTTTCTTGTTCAGTTTTGAAGGTGTGTTCGAAATATAAAAAATTAAACTCCGACTTTAGTCGGAGTTTTTTATTGCAACAAAAAAGCGGTATCTTTTGATACCGCTTTTTCTATTTACTTTAAAAGAAGTTTCATGATATCAGGACCATGTTCATAATAAACGCCTGAAGCTTTTGCTGTTTCCTCGGCAAAGGTTTCTGCGCCCGTTTCTGTTACCTTGTTATCATAAATAAGGAAGGGAACAGGATCTCTTGCATGGGTCATCGTTATAAGGGGAGTCGGGTGGTCGGGCATAATAAGTATTCTATACTTGCCATATTTTTCAAGTTCATCAACAAGCTTTGCAAGAACAAGTTTATCAATAAGTTCAATAGCTTTAACTTTATTTTCCGCTTCGCCGCGATGACCGCATTCATCTGGGGCTTCAATATGAACATAAACAAGGTCGCAAGTCTTGAAAAGCTCGATAGCAGCATTTGCTTTGCCCTCAAAATCAGTATCAATATAGCCTGTTGCGCCTTCTACCTCAGCAACCTCGCATTTTGCAAGCTTACCAATACCTTTTATAAGGTCAACTGCTGAAACGATACCGGCTTTTTTGCCGAATTTATCAAAAAAAGGCACCATCTCGGGTTTTGTTCCTTCGCCCCAAAGCCAGATTGCATTAGCAGGACGTTTGCCCTCGGAAATTCTTTTAAGATTAACGGGGTGATTTTTAAGAACCTCGCAGCTTTTCTTCATCATTTCAATAAGAGGTGCTGCATTTTCATGGTCACTTAAATATGAGCCGATAACTCTGCCGCTTATATCGTGGGGAGGGGTCATAGTTCCGAGGCTGGTAGTTCCGTTTTTAACAACTAAGCAGTGGCGATAGCTAACACCTGCAAAGAATGAATAAATATCGTTACCAAAGGCTTCTTGAACTGATTTTATAATTTCTGCAGCCTCTTTCGAGGAAATATCACCCGCACTATAGTCAACCATTGTTTTATTTTCATAGTTTTCATCATCAGAAAGGGTTACAAGGTTGCAACGCAGGGTAACATCAGTATCGGTAAGGTCAATGCCTATACTTGCGGCTTCTAAAGGAGAACGACCGGTATAGCATTCGGCGGGATCGTAACCCATAACCGAAAGGTTTGCAACATCGCTGCCGGGTTTGAGATTATCGGCAACGGTTTTTGCAGTTCCAATAAGCGCAGTTTTAGCCAATTTATCCATATTTGGTTTATCGGCCAACTCCATTGGGGTTTTATTGCCCAATTTTTCGAATGGATAATCGGCCATACCGTCGCACAGTAAAACTAAATATTTCATCATTTATCACCATCCAATAAAATGTTGTTTATATAATAGGCTATACCGTCTTCATGAACAGAGGGTGCAACATAATCAGCAATTTGCTTAAGCTCATCAACCGCGTTTGCAACAACGATTCCGGTTCCAACATAGGAAATCATTTCGTAATCATTCATACTATCGCCAAAACCGTAGGAATCAGCCTTACTAGCGCCGAAATGCTTTAAAACAAGCTCAATGCCTGTTGCTTTACTAAAACCTTTTGTAACAAACTCGGCATTGTTTTTATGGTCAATATAATCTAATCCGTGTTTATCAGCTAATTGTTGAAGTTCAGGGCATGTTGGCCCGACTATGCTGATCTTGTTCACAATAGGGTCTTTACCATAAAGATTGAGATATTCTTCAAATGTTTCAACAAACGGACTACGGGGCCAATGCAGGTCTTTAAAAACAGTAACTGCAACCTCTTTACCTTCAATAACTAATGAAGCGTTTTGTTTTTTGGCAGCTTTTGAAAATTCAGGGAGAATAGCGGGGTCTATTCTTTGGTCAACAAGGCTTTGTTCTCCTACCGAAATATCGGTTCCGCAGGATAAAATAAATCCGTCAAATTCTACAGGTGGCAAAGGCAGCATATAGCGGCAACGCCCTGTGCACATAAAGAGTTTATGACCTGCCTTTTTGGCATTCGAGAGTGCTTCTAAAATAGGCTCTGACATAGGGAGATAGTCTTTTTTAATAAGCGTTCCGTCATAATCAAAAAACAGATATGCCAACTATATCACCCCTAACATTACAGATGATACTAAAGCCATAGTAACAAGTGATAATACAGAACTTATTGAAACAATAGCTCCGGAGTAGGTGGGGTCGCCTTCGAACTTCTCGGCGAAAATACTTGCCATAGCGGCAACCGGTGTTGCGGCGCTGATAACAATAACCGAGGTTAACATTTTGGCTTGCTCTATAGAAAAAATTCCCGTTATGGATAAAAGTTTCATTACTAAAAGGAGGAAGAAAGGAAGAGCAATTAGCCTTATAAAAAACAGTAATAAGATGTTTTTATCTTTAAAGAATTTGAGAAAATTACAACCAACCAACCTAACGCCTATCATTATCATCGAAATCGGTAAAACAGCGCATTTTAAAAGATAAAGAACGTTTTCATAAAATATTGGAACAAGGTAATTTGTGAAAACAGGTGCTATTGCTTCAGGTAAACGGACTGTGCCGATTAAAATCGCTAAAATTATGCCGATATATGTAGGAACGGTTGCGGGATTCCAGAACATCTTTTTTGGGGACATATATTTTTTATCTTTAGTATAAATATAGCAACCGACTGACCAGTTGAAAATATTGAAAACCAAAACATAAAAGGTTGAATAAACAGCGCCGACAGAGCCGATAAGGCTTCCGATTAAGGGAATACCTAAAAAGCCTGCATTAGTAAATACCATACCGTAACGGAGGGTTTTTTGGTGTATATTCGGAACGTTTTTAAAAAGTTTTAGCGCGATTACATAATAAAGAATATGTGACAAAAGAGCAATTATAAAAACAACTATGCAACCAAAAAGAATTTCTTTAGTAAACTTAGCGTCAATAAAACTATAAATTATCATCGCGGGTTGAGTTACATAAACGGTAATGTTAGCAAGCAACCCGGCGGCGCTATCATCGACGATGTTATATTTTCTGATAATAAGCCCGATTATTATCATTATTAAAAGCAAAGCAATTTTTTGAATCAGGATTTCAATTCCAAACAAAATAAGAGTCTCCATTCAAACCTATATTTACTTTAATAATACAATTATAAGAGCTTATTTTCAATAGATTTTTATTAAAATAACAGCAATCCGCTAAAATTTGGCAGATTGCTGTTATTTTAATTATAAACGGTAGAAATTATGTAGTTTTCTACCTTTATTACATTAAGCTTTTTTGTTGCGGCAAAGCCGTTTTCGATGTCTATGGCAATGTTTTTAAGACCTATTGATAAACCTTCACCCAAAATCTTTGAATAAGCCTCTTTAGCGGTCCAGATTTCAAAAAACTTACTCTTTGAAGCACCGATATATTCTTTCTCGGTGATTGAACATACTCGGTCTATAAGCTTGGGGTTGAATTCAGTTATTTCTTCAATATCAATGCCAATTTCTGTTTCATTCAAAGCGCAAACTATTAAGTTGCCGGAATGGGAAACCGAAAAATAGACGGGGTTGTTTTCAAAATATGGCTTTCCTTTTTGGGTAAAAAGAATGGGAGGGCATTTAATAGTTGAAAAAGCTTCACAATATAAATTTTCAACAAGCATATAACCGATAGCAGACCTTAATCGGTCGGACTTTTGTTTATATCTGTTTATTCTGTCCTGCAAATTTTTCGGTGCGGCGGAAATGAATTTTTCTACTTCAGATTCATCAATATCATTTAAAAACATATATTTAAGCTCCATTTTACCGCCTCCTTTTTAGTATTATATTAGTATTATAAATAAACTATTGTGTTTAGTCAAGCAACCATAAAAGCCGCTAAAGCTTAAACTTTAGCGGCTTTGTTTCTAAAATTAAATTAAAGTTAATAAATATATATATCGTTAAATTGTTTTTAAATGCTCAAGGCATTTGTTGCAAACATTGCGCTCTTTAAAAACAGTTATATCTTTTGCAGAGCCGCAAAAGATGCAGGTTGGTTCATATTTCTTTAATATAATTGAGCTTGAATCAACATAAATCTCAAGCTCGCCGCCTTCTTTAATTCCAAATTTTTCTCTTATTTCGGCAGGGAGAACCATTCTGCCAACCGAGTCAACCGTTCTCACTATTCCTGTTGATTTCATCATAAAAACTCCCCATTTGTTAAAATTCAACCTAATTCAACATAATTATACATTGCTTAACTTTTAGTGTCAACTTTTCTTTATCAATAAAAAAGTAATTTCGGGAGGATCTATGCTTAATATTGTTTGGATAATTTTGGTAGTTCTATCGAGTGGGTTTATAATTGTCAGCGGCAAAGCGGATTTTACTTTGGTGCTGCAAAACGGAATTGAAAGTGCAACAGAGCTATCACTTTCATTGCTTGGAATAATGGCGTTTTGGGGCGGTTTTATGGAAATAGCCGAACAAAGTGGAATTACCGAGATTTTCTCGAAAATACTTTCTCCTATAATAAAGCCGATTTTTCCTGAGTTAAAAAATGATAAAAGCTCCAGAAGGGCGATTTCAATGAATATAACTGCCAATCTTTTAGGCCTTGGGAATGCTGCAACCCCGTTAGGCGTTGAGGCGATGAGAAGAATGAATGAAAATAATCCCGATAAAAGTCGGGCTACAGACAGTATGGCGACCTTTGTTGTAATAAATACTGCTTCAGTTCAGTTAGTCCCCGTAACAACTGCAGTTTTAAGGGCTAAATATGGCTCTGAGGAGCCTATGGCAATTCTGCCTACAGTCCTTGCTTCTTCATTAGCGGCACTTCTTGTGGGTTTGATAGTGGATAAAGCATTAAGGAGGGAGAAAATATGAGTTCGGTTTTAAATTATATTCTGCCTCTTATTTGTTTGCTTTTTATTTTTGCGGGTATTTTTAAAAAGGTAAATGTATTTCAAGCGTTTATAGAAGGTGCAGGGAAGGGGTTAAAGTCTGCAGTTAAAATCATACCGTCAATTTTAGCGCTTGTTTTTGCGGTTAAGCTGCTCAGGGAATCAGGAGTTATAGATTTTATAGCAGGCGCTGCTGCACCGTTTTTAGCAAGAGTGGGGCTTCCTAAAGAGGTTGTTCCAATGGCGCTTCTAAGGCCGATTTCGGGCAGCGGCTCTGTGGCGTTGCTTGCCGATATGTTTGAAGCCTATGGACCTGATTCGTATATAGGAATGCTAGCATCTGTTATATGCTGTTCCAGTGAAACAACATTTTATACTGCTGCCGTTTATTTCGGCTCTTGTAATATTAAAAACACAAGGCATACAATAACGGCTGCAATATGCTCAGATATTGCAGCCGTTGTATTCAGTATATTATTTGTAAACCTTATTTTTTAAATTCGCGAAAGAAGGGATTGACCTTATCCTTTTCAGAAAGGATAATCTCCATATCATCGGAAATGGGCCACTCTACAGCAATATCGGGGTCGTTCCACATAAGACCGCCCTCGTCATTCGGATGATAGAAATCATCAACCTTATAAACAAACTCGGCTTCATCGGATAAAACTAAAAATCCGTGAGCAAAGTTTTTAGGGATAAAGAACTGACGGCGATTTTCAGCAGATAGCCTAACGCCAACATACTTGCCGTAGGTTTTGCTGCCCTCGCGTAAATCTACCGCAACATCATAAACTTCGCCTTTTATAACGCGGACAAGCTTTGATTGCGGAAACTCCTTTTGAAAATGAAGACCGCGCAAAACTCCTTTTTTAGACATTGATTGATTATCCTGAACGAATTTAACATCAATGCCGGCGGCGCTAAAATCGTTATACTGATATGTTTCCATAAAATAACCGCGCTCATCGCCGAAAGCAGTTGGTTCAATAATAAAAACGCCTTCAATATCAGTTTTTATAAAATTAAATTTACCCATTTCACAATCCCGTTTCCAAAAAGATTATTTATCTTTATACATTTTCTCATAGTATTTCTGATAAGCGCCGCTGGTTACATTATTGAACCATTCCTTGTTATCGAGATACCATTTAAGAGTTTTCTTAATGCCAACCTCAAAGGTTGTTTCGGGATACCAGCCAAGGTCATCCTTGATTTTCTGCGGGTCAATACCGTATCTGCGGTCATGGCCCTTGCGGTCAGCAACATGCTTAATCATATGCTCGCCAACCGCTGAGTCAACATTTTCTTTAATATATTCTATAATTGTCTTAACAATGAAGATGTTAGGACGCTCGTTATGACCTCCAACATTATAAACCTCGCCAACTTTACCATCGCGGATAACCATATCAATTGCTTTGCAATGGTCATCAACATAGAGCCAATCGCGAACCTGCATACCGTCGCCGTAAACGGGGAGGTCTTTATGAAGAAGAGTATTATTCATAATAAGAGGAATAAGCTT
>JAZOQD010000105.1:0-2121 GCA_045655925.1 Acutalibacteraceae bacterium
GAATAAAAACTTGCAATCCTTAAAGTGCGATGCACCTCTATCGGAATAAGGGAAAGCGCCCAGGCTAAACTCTTTGCCAGGTATTGTCAGATAATCGAGCAAGCCGTTATATGCTTCTTTGATTTCTGCGGCGGGAAAGCCCCGCATCTCAACAGGTGAAAAAGAATTTATATGAAGATAGTAAAACGGGCGAAAATATATCGGGAGCGCGATTGAAAAGGAGAGAATGAGTAAAAGCAAAGCAAACGCGAACAAAACCGAACGACATGTGTTAGTTTTCATTTTTTACTCCTTTTTTAAAGCTGATTCTCTGTTGAGCAGAGTAAAGACCAATTTTGCCTGAAACAAAAAAGCTTAAAATTGCGGCTAATGCGAAATAACCTGCGCCTTTAAAGGAAAACATCTCAAGACTCAAAAATATAGCGGCTAAGGGGCAGTTAGTAACCGAGCAGAAAAGGGAGGTCATACCGATTGCGGCGCCAAAGGCAATGGGAAGTCCAAATAATGCCGCTGCTGCGCTACCAAATGCGGCACCGATAAATAAGGTGGGAACAATCTCTCCGCCTTTAAAGCCTACGCTAACAGCAATAACGGTCAAGAGCATTTTTAGAATGAATGCCTCATTTATAACTGTTTCGTTTTCAAAAATTGATTCTATGAATGAAACTCCCGCGCCGTTATAGGTCTGGTTGCCGACAATAACTGTTATAATAACTATAACTGCGCCGCCGGTAGCAATGCGGAGATAATCATTTTTTATAATTTTTTTGGCATATTTTTTCCCATAAGCCAATGAGAAACAGAAAACAATGCCAACGAGCCCTGCGAGAATGGCTATCATAGCGGTTTTAAAGAGGATAAAGAGGCTGAATTTTGGGACAATTGTTAAGTCAAAACGCTCGGGATGAGTTTTAAGTCCCAAAGATACGGTGAATGCTATAAAGGAGGTTAAAGCGGCGGGCAAAATGGCTTTAAACTTAATCTTACCAACATAAACAACCTCAATTGCAAACAAAAATGCGGCAATCGGTGTTCCAAAAACCGCCGAGAAAAGAGCCGCCATACCGCAGTAAACAAGAAGCCTTCTATTCTCATCATTTAGTTTAAAAAACTTTGCCAAGGCGGTTGCAAGACTACCACCAAGCTGTAGTGCCGCGCCTTCACGGCCAACCGATGCGCCGAATAAATGGGAAATAACAGAGCCTAAGAAAATAGCAGGTGCCAACAAAGGACTAAGGCAGTTATCTGAGCCTGCACTCTTTAAAACCTGGTTGGTCCCCATTGAGTCAACCTTAAGCACCTTAAAAACAAAAACAGAAGCAAGGGCTGCTAAAGGCAACAAAAGGATAAGCCAACCGTTTGAATTTCTTAGGTTGGTAACAAAGGATATTGTATGACCGAAGGCTGCGCCCAGAACACCACAAAAAATCCCTAAAGCGAGGCAAACTCCAAGCCATTTTAAAAGAGTATAAAATTTGGTTTTCAGATTCATCGGCTTCAATACCTCCTTTTTCGATATTATATCAGAAATTACGGCCCAAATCAATTACCCATGTTCACATTAAAACAATTAAAGCTGAACAAAAAATGAAATCCTATAACTCGTCAAGGTGCAGGAGCTTTATAACGATTCTGAATTTCAGCGACTTTTTGATGCAGAAAAACAAGTCGTTGATGAATGGCAAAAAGCTAATCGAGAAAACGATTTGAAAGCCAAAAAGGCGTTGACCTCGGCGTCAAAAAACAATGGCATTCTTTCTATAGAGTTGAACACAGTTAAAGATATAAACAATAAATACGATAAATATAATCTTGTCATTACTGTTTATTCGGCCGACGACAATCACACAAAAAATAATATTGAGAATAGGGGCGTTAAGGTAGAATACGAAAAAGAAGACCTTTCGCAAGTTAATCACCAACTGCATAAGTGGTTGGAAATTGTTAACGAAAAATCTTCTAAATATAGTATACCCAATTCCTCTGAAAGTGTCAACCGCTAAAACAGACGAAGGTTCTGTGTTGTATAATATTGGGCGTATTAAAAATGTTGGTTCTTACGCAGATAAAAAAAGCACCTAATTGGTTTACGCCCAAAGGGCTCCAATTGCCCAAGGAGGT
>JAZOQD010000106.1:0-1596 GCA_045655925.1 Acutalibacteraceae bacterium
GATACGATAGCAAGAGTATCCTTTGCGATTGCAAGTTCCTCATTGGTAGGAATAATATAAACCTTTACAGAAGAATCAGGTGTTGAAATTTCAACTTCCTCACCGCGAATCTTATTCTTTTCTTCATCAATCTTAACGCCCATATACTCGAAGTGTTTGCAAACCTCGGCGCGAAGAACGGAGTCATTTTCACCGATACCTGCGGTGAATACAATAGCATCTGCGCCATTCATAGCGGCAATATAAGAGCCAACAAACTTAGCAATCTGATAACGCTGAATATCGTTAGCAAGTGCTGCACGATGGTTACCCTCAGCAGCTGCGGCAGAAACATCACGATTATCACTCGAAACGCCTGAAATACCGAGAAGACCTGATTTCTTGTTGCAAATATCAGAAAGCTGGTCGGGAGTTAAATTTTCCTTGTTAGCAATATAAGTAAGTGCTGAAGGGTCAACACCACCTGAACGAGTTCCCATGATAAATCCGTCAAGCGGAGTAAAGCCCATTGAAGTATCAACGCACTCGCCTCCCTTAACAGCAGAAATTGATGCACCATTACCGATATGGCAGGTAACAATCTTGAGGTCCTTATCGCCTTCTCTGCCCATAATAGCGGCGCAACGCTCGCTTACATACTTATGAGAGGTTCCATGAGCGCCGTAGCGGCGAACCTTATACTTCTCATAATACTCATAAGGGAGACCAAAGATATAAGCCTTCTCGGGCATAGTCTGATGGAAAGCAGTATCAAAAACAACAACCTGAGGAACATCCTTGCCAAAGGTCTTTGTGCAAGCAACGATTCCAAGGTAATGGGGATGGTTATGAAGCGGAGCCAACTCTTTAAGCTCCTCAACCTTCTCTGCAACATCATCATCAACAAGGCAGGATTTATCAAAATAGGTTCCGCCATGAACAACTCTGTGACCAATAGCGCCAATTTCATCATAAGAATCTATAACCTTAGCATCACTCTTTATAAGAGCAAACATAAGAGTTTCAAAAGCCTCTGAATGAGTGGGCATTTTAACCTCTGCAACATACTCTCTGCCATCAAAAGCTTTATGTTTAACATTACTGTCCTCAAGGCCGATTTTATCGCAAAGGCCCTTAGCAATTACCTGCTCGTTATCCATATCAATCAACTGATACTTTAAAGATGAGCTTCCGGCATTAACAACCAATATTTTCATAATACTACTCCTTCTCCCGCTCTGCCGAATGCCAAAATCATTTCCTTTAGAGCGGAAAAGGAATTAAAAAAAGCACTCGGACAACACTTGTTTTCGGCAAATGTTAACCGTTTTTTAATATAATAATTGCATTATTTCGCAAAATAATGTAATATAAAAGCAAATCCTGCTTTCCAAACAAATATAATACACTATATTTCTAAAATTTTCAAGTTTTTTCCGAAAGAAAGTGATAAAATGAGCGCCTATGCAATAATAGCCGAATATAACCCGTTTCATAACGGTCATAAATACCTCGCCGAATGCGCAAAACAAGACGGCGCCGGGACTATTATTGCCGTTATGAGCGGAAACTGGGTTCAGCGCGGAGATGCCGCAATTTTACCCAAAGTCGGATCGT
>JAZOQD010000107.1:0-20680 GCA_045655925.1 Acutalibacteraceae bacterium
CGGTCTTGTTGAATTTCCTTATCCCAGCGGCGCAGGTATGCATGTTGGTCATATCAAAGCATACTCAGGTCTTGAGGTCGTTTCGAGAAAGAGAAGAATGCAGGGCTATAATGTTCTGTTCCCGATAGGCTTTGATGCTTACGGTCTTCCTACCGAAAACTCGGCAATTAAGTTTAATACTCATCCGAGAATTTTGACCGACCGCAATATTGAAAAATTCACTTCTCAGCTTAAAAGAGTCGGCTTCTCTTTTGATTGGACTAAGACCATAGATACTACTGAGGAGGGCTATTATAAGTGGACTCAGTGGATATTCTTAAAGCTTTTTGAAAACGGCCTTGTTTTCAGAGATAATGCGCTTGTTAATTATTGCCCGAGCTGTAAGGTCGTTCTTTCTAATGAGGACTCTCAGGGTGGCAAATGCGATATTTGCCATAGCGATATAGTTCAGAAATCAAAAGCAGTTTGGTATTTAAGAATCACCGAGTATGCCGATAAGCTTTTGCAGGGTCTTGAAGAGGTTGAATACCCTGAAAACATTAAAATGCAGCAGAAGAACTGGATTGGTAAATCAACCGGTGCTTTTGTTGATTTCACTGTTAAGGAATTAGGCGAAAAGCTTCGCGTTTATACCACAAGATGTGATACACTCTTTGGCGTTACCTTTATGGTTATCGCTCCCGAGCATCCTATTATTGAAGCTAACCGCGATAAAATCAGCAATATTGCCGCACTTGATGCTTATAAGGATGAGTGTGCTAAGAAGACCGAGTTTGAACGCACCCAGTTGGCCAAGGATAAAACCGGTGTTAAAATCGAGGGCCTTACTGCAATTAACCCCGTTAACAATAAGGAAATACCCATTTACATATCCGATTATGTTATGATGGGCTACGGCACAGGCGCTATTATGGCAGTTCCTGCTCATGACCAGCGCGATTATGAATTTGCCAAAAAGTTCTCAATTGATATAATTGAGGTTATAAAAGGCGGAGATATTGAAAAAGAAGCCTATAGTGGCGATGGAGAAATGGTAAACTCTGAGTTCTTAAACGGATTTACCAACAAAAAAGATTCTATTGACAGAATGCTCGAGTTTATTGGCGAAAAGGGAATTGGCGAAAAGGGCGTTCAGTATAAGATGAAGGATTGGGCGTTCAACCGTCAGAGATATTGGGGCGAGCCGATTCCGATGGTTCATTGCTCAAAATGCGGAATTGTTCCTGTTCCTTATGATGAGTTGCCGCTTCGCTTGCCTGAGGTTGAAAACTTTGAGCCCGGCGAGGGTGGCGAGAGCCCGCTTGCAAAGATTGATTCCTTTGTTAACTGCAAGTGCCCGAAATGTAACGGCGATGCAAAGAGGGAAACCGATACTATGCCGCAGTGGGCAGGTTCATCCTGGTATTTCTTGCGCTATATTGACCCCAAAAACGAGAATGTTTTTGCAGATCAAGAGAAGCTTAAATACTGGTTACCTGTTGACTGGTATAATGGTGGTATGGAACACGTAACGCGTCATCTTATCTATTCTCGTTTCTGGCATAAGTTCCTTTATGATATTGGCGAGGTCCCCACTAATGAGCCTTATTTGAAGCGTTCTGCTCAGGGTCTTATCTTGGGTGAGGATGGCGAAAAAATGAGTAAATCAAAGGGCAACGTTGTCGATCCCAATGATGTTGTTGACTCGTTTGGCGCCGATGTTTTGAGAGTTTACATTCTCTTTATGGGTGATTATGGAATGGCTGCTCCTTGGAGTGATAGCAGTGTTAAGGGCTGTAAGCGCTTCTTGGATAAGGTTGCTGACCTTTTTGATATGGCGAAGGGAACAGGTGTTACCCCTAAGTTAGAGTCGGCTATGCATAAGACGATAAAGAAGGTATCTCAAGATATTGAAGATATGAAATTCAATACAGCAATTGCTGCTATGATGACCCTTGTGAACACAATTTGCGAGGAAAAGACTTTAACTGTTGATGAGCTTAAAACTTTTGTTCGTTTGCTTTGCCCATTTGCTCCGCATCTTTGCGAGGAAATGTGGGCTAACTTAGGCGGAGAGGGCCTTTGCTCACTCGCAGAATGGCCTACCTATGATGAGAGCAAAACTGTTGACTCAACTGTAGAGGTTGTTGTTCAGATTAACGGCAAATTGAGAGCTAAGCTTATGGTCGCAAAGGATATCTCTAAGGATGACGCTATTGCTGCTGCTAAGGCTGATGAAAAAATTGCAGTTGAAATCGCAGGCAAAACCGTTATTAAAGAGATTTATGTGCCCGGTAAAATAGTAAATCTTGTTGTAAAATAATTAGTAAAATAACTTAATAAATTATCTCTTGACATTAGCATAGTGTTCAGTGTATAATTATTAAAAATGTTTATTACCCTTGCTAATAGGCAAAAGGGAGGGAATATAGAATGAGCCAGGTTCGTGTAAAAGAAAATGAATCATTGGAAAACGCGCTCAGACGCTTTAAGAGGCAAACTCAGAAGGACGGAGTTATTCAGGAAGTCCGCAAGAGAGAGCACTACGAGAAGCCTTCTGTTAAGCGTAAGAAGAAATCGGAAGCAGCCCGTAAGCGCAAGTTCCGCTAATTAAAAAACAAGAAGCGATCGGATTGCATCCGATTGCTTCTTTGTCTTTAAAAGAGGTTTATATGTCATTATTTAGTGCAACAATTATTTTAAAACGAATAACCGAAATAACTCCCCAGATGCTAAAAGAGCAGGGAATCGAGTATCTTTTGTTAGATGTTGATAATACTCTTTCAACCCACCACGGAACCATTCTTATTGAAGGGTTAAAAGATTGGATAGAGGCCACCTTGAATAGCGGTATAAAGCTGATGGTAGTTTCAAACTCTAAAAGAAAGAGAATCGAACCCTTTGCGGCTAAAATCGGACTGCCGTTTGTCAGCCTTGCTTTAAAACCGTTGCCTTTTGGTTATAATAAAGCGGTAAAGGCCCTGAACGCAAATAAGAAAAACAGCGCCATTGTAGGCGACCAGATTTTTACCGATGTTTTGGGTGCAAACCTTTATGGCATTAAATCTTTTTTAACAAGGCCTGTTTTACTGGAGAATGGCGTAAGCTTTAAAATCCGCCGTTATTTCGAGAAAAAATTACTTAAGGATAAATTTTAAGGTGGTGTGAAAATGCCTGCAATTTTCGGTCCTGCCGGTTGCTCAGAACAGTATATGCAATTAGGCTATAAGGGTAGTCTTGATATTCCGAGAATTACTAAAGAGGTTGGTCTTGATGCCTTTGAGTATCAGTGTGGCAGAGGTGTTAATATAGGCGAGGAAAAAGCAAGAGCTTTAGGTAAGCTTGCCGATGAAGCAGGCATCAGGCTTTCGCTTCACGCGCCTTATTATATTTCAATGTCGAGCGTTGAGGAAGAGAAAAGACTTAACTCAATAAACTATATTTTAAGCAGCGCAAAAGCGGTGGACTTTATGGGCGGCAACCGCATTATAGTTCACACCGGCTCTTGCGGTAAACTGCCGCGAGATGAGGCACTAAAACTCGCGATGAATACTATGGAGCTTTCCTTAAAAGCGCTCCAAGATGCAGGTCTATCTCATATTCATATCTGCCCCGAAACGATGGGCAAGATAAATCAGCTTGGCGATTTTAATGAGGTTATGACCCTTTGCGAAATGGATAAAAGCCTCATTCCTTGTATTGACTTTGGGCATCTTAACGCAAGAACCTACGGCCAGGTCAATTCAAAGGATGCATTCAAGTATATAATTGAAGAAATGGGCAACCGCTTAGGCGAGGATAGAATGAAGCATTTTCATTCTCATTTTTCAAAAATTGAATGGACCAACGGTGGAGAAAAAAAGCATCTTACTTTTGATGATTCAGTATTTGGTCCAGATTTTGAGCCCTTAATGGAGCTTATTGCCGAATACTCATTAGAGCCAACCATTATTTGCGAATCGGATAATACACAGTCACAGGACGCTCTTAAAATGAAACAATATTACCTTGAAAGGTTGAGATAAAATGGCAAACAAGAAATTGCTTATAATAAACGGACCGAACCTTAATCTTTTATCGGTTCGTGAGCCCGGTATCTACGGAAGCCAGTCGCTTGAAGAAATAAACAATGCAATTTCCATTTATGCAAAGGGAATGGATATCAACTGCTCGTTCTTACAGTCTAACTGCGAGGGTGAGATAGTTTCGGCTTTGCATAGTGTCAGAACCGATTATGACGGTTGCGTTTTAAATGCAGGCGCTTATACTCATTACAGCTATGCCATTTATGATGCTATAAAGGCTATTGAAAAGCCGGTTATTGAGGTTCATCTTTCTAATGTTAACGCAAGGGAAGAGTTCCGCAAAACCTCGGTTATAGCACCCGCTTGTGTTGGCAGTATTTCAGGCTTTGGCAAGAACAGTTATTTCCTTGCAGTTAACGCGATGAAAGAAATATTGAAATGATAAGACTGCAGAACTTTTTGCAAGAAGGCTCAGCGGCACTTATTGTGACCGATATTGGAAGACTTTATTTTACAGGCTTTAAGTCTTCATTGGGGTATCTTGCTGTTTCAAGAAAGAAGGCAACCTTGTTTTTAGACGGAAGATATTATCTTGCGGCAAATATGAGTGTTAAAGCTTGTGAGGTTGCGCTGATTAGTGATATTTCTTCTCAACTTAATGAATTTTTCAAAGCTGAAAAAGTTGAAAAGATTTTGACTGAGAAGGATATTACTCTAACTGAGTTTTCTTATATTTCTAAAATGTTAAAAAGCTTTTCGGTTGAAGCCTCGGATGAGATGCTTGAACTTGTTGATGGGTTAAGAGCTGTTAAATCCGAATGGGAAATTGAGTGCATTAAAAAGGCTCAAAGTATTGCGGAAAAAGCGCTCGATAAAACCTTGCCCTTAATAAAGGAAGGTGTTACCGAAAAGGAAGTCGCGGCGTTTTTGGAATACCAGATGAGTATTTTAGGCTCCGAAAGGCCGTCCTTTGAAACGATAGTGGTCGCAGGTGAAAAGAGCGCTATGCCTCATGGAGTGCCTGATGACAACAAGATTAAAAACGGCGACTTTGTAACCATTGATTTTGGCGCGGTTTATAATGGCTACCACAGCGATATGACCAGAACCTTTGCTGTAGGCTCTTGCAGTGATAAAATGAAAGAGGTTTATAACCTTGTTTTAGCGGCAAATCTTGCGGCGGAAAAAGCGGTTATAAAGGGTGCAAAATGTTCCTTAGTTGATAAAGCGGCAAGAGATGTTATCGAAAACGGTGGCTATGGCAAATATTTTACTCATAGCACAGGGCATTCTTTGGGACTCCAGATTCATGAAGTTCCGTCACTGTCGCCTAAATCCGAGCAGGTTTTATCGGTTGGAAACATTGTTACCGATGAGCCGGGAATTTATATTGATTCTGAGTTTGGCGTCAGAATTGAGGATATGCTTTTAGTAACCGAAAACGGTGTTTTAAATCTGACAAATTACCCTAAAAACTTAGTTGTATTAAATAATTAAAAATATACTTGCAAATATGGGGAAAATAATGTAAAATAATTGCAGTATATTTATGGAGGTATAAATTATGATTACTGCCGGCGATTTTAGAAACGGTGTAACCTTTGAAATGGATGGAAAGGTTTATCAGATAGTTGAGTTCCAGCATGTTAAACCCGGTAAGGGCGCAGCATTCGTTAGAACCAAAATCAGAAATGTTATTGAGGGCTCAGTTGTTGAAAGAACCTTCAACCCCACAGAAAAGTTCCCGACCGCTTTTGTTGAGCGTAAAGATATGGAATATTCTTATTCCGATGGTGACCTTTATTATTTCATGGATTCTGAGACCTATGAGCTCGTTCCCGTAAGCGCAAATGAACTTGGCGATAACTTCAAGTTTGTTAAAGAAAATATGGTTTGCAAGGTTCTTTCCTATAAGGGCAAGGTTTTTGGCGTTGAGCCGCCCACCTTTGTTGAACTTACCGTTAGCCAGACTGACCCCGGTTTCGCAGGTAATACCGCAACCAATGCAACCAAACCTGCAACCTTGGAAACAGGTTGTGAAATCCGCGTTCCGCTCTTCATTAACGAGGGCGATGTTATCCGTATTGATACCAGAACCGGCGAATATATGGAGCGCGCATAATTCTTTGATTTTTTTGAAATAATAGTTCATAGGCCGAAATTTCGGCAGGAGGAAAATATTATGACAATTACTGAAAAAGTTGCTTACATCAAGGGCCTTGCAGAAAATGCAGGCTTTGATAACGATGAGAAGAAGGATAAGGTTGTTACCGCTCTTATCGATGCTTTAGAGGATATTGCTAACTTGGTTGCCGATATGTGTGACCAGATTGATGCAGTTGATGAGGACCTTGCCGCTTTAGAAGAAGACTTCTATGAGGATGAGGACTACGATGAGTTCGATGATGACGATGAGGATGACTTCTGCTATGAAGTTGAATGTCCGACCTGCCATGACGTTATTTATCTTGATGATGAGATGATTGACGAGGGCGGCATCAAGTGCCCTAACTGCGGCGAAGAGCTCGAGTTTGATTTTTCATGCGATGAGTGCTGCGGATGCGACGGTAAGGACGAGTAATTCCTACCTTTATAAAAGTTTTTTATGATTAAAAGTCCCCCGCGTTCTTGTCGGAATAAAGCCGATTGGAATTTGGGGGATTTAATTTTGGGGTGAATTATGGCTGTTATGCAGACCGCTTTGAATTGGACCGCTGCTATCGATGACGCCGAGCTTAAAGCCTCGGTTATAATTGTTTGCGGTGGAAGTTCGAGCAGAATGAACGGAATAGATAAGATTTTTGCTAAAATAGGGAATACTCCCGTTGCCGCAAAAACTATTATGGCGTTCGAGGCCTTAAAAGAAATTTCAAATATAGTTGTAGTAACAAAAGAAGAAAGCGTTTTGCCTATGCAAAAGCTTTGTGACGAGTATGGCTTTAAAAAGGTTACCGATATTGTTGCAGGCGGAGCTTGCCGCGAGGAGTCGGTTTATAATGGCTTTAAAATGTTAAGTAGCAAGGAGCAGATTGTGCTTATTCATGACGGTGCAAGACCTTTTGTTACAAGTGAGGTTATTTTGCGCGTTTTAGCTTCGGCTAAGGCTTATTCTGCCGCAACCTGCGCTGTAAATGTTAAAGATACCGTAAAGGTTGTAAAACCTGATGGGCTTATTGTTTCAACTCCCGATAGGAGCAGTTTAAGAGCTGTTCAGACTCCGCAAGGTTTTACCTATACCGTTTTTAAAAATGCTATAGAAGCTGCTAAGGATTTAAGCGCGTTTACCGATGATTGCTCGTTGGTTGAGGCTTTTGGCTACCCCGTTTATACAGTTGAGGGCGATTATAACAATATCAAAATCACAACCGCAGATGACCTCGGGTTTGCAAATTATCTTGTGACTAAGGAGGGAAAATAATGGATATAAGAATTGGCCATGGATATGATGTTCATCGCTTTAGCGAGGGAAGAAATCTAATCGTTGGTGGTGTTACTGTTCCGTTTGAGTCAGGACTTTTAGGCCATTCCGATGCCGATGTTTTGCTTCATGCGATAAGCGATGCCTTGCTTGGCGCCGCCGCGTTGGGCGATATAGGTAAGCATTTCCCCGATACAGATGAAAAGTATAAAGATGCTGACAGTCGTGTTCTTTTAAGAGAGGTTGTAGGCCTTATTAAAGATAAGGGATATGAGGTATCAAATATTGATGCCACCGTTGTTATGCAAAAACCGAAGCTAGCACCCTTTATAGATGAAATGAGAAGGAATATTGCAGAGGATTGCCGAGTTTCAATAGACGCCGTAAATGTTAAGGCAACAACCGAGGAGAAGCTAGGCTTCACAGGCGAGCTTTTAGGTGCGTCGGCTCATGCAGTCTGCATTATAAAGAGGTAATATAAGCCGCAAAATTTGCATATTTTCTTTCGGTGATATTTTATGTTTATAACATCATTTAAAATGCCGAAGGGAACATTTATATTAAGCTTTATAGCGGCGGTTATTTTATCCGCGGTGCTCATTGTATCGTTAAATAAAGAAAGCTCAAAAGCTGTTGAGGCAAGAAACAGTCAATCGGTTTATGATTACATATCTTCATTTCATATAGAGGTTGACAAAGAGGCTTTAAAAGAGGATGAAATAAGAGTTCCTGCAGCTTTTAATGATGTTTATTATAATTATAATAAAATTCAAAAAGAGCAGGGCTTTGACCTTGAAATATACAAGGGCAAAACCCTTAAAAGATACACATATCCTATTATAAATGTTGAGGACGAAGGCTCCTTGTTCGCTGAGGTTATGACCTTTGACGGAATAATTGTTGCTGCCGATATTTATTCAACCAATATAGGCGGTAGCATAAGGCCTTTAAAGTGAGGAAAGATGGCAGAAAGACTTGATAAGTATATTTCGGTTTCCTTTTCAATTTCAAGAAAAGATGCGAGAAACGAAATAAAAAAAGGCTCGGTTATTATAGATAATGCTGTTATAAAGGATGCCGCTTTTAAGGTGCCCCCAAAAGCAGAAGTAACCCTTGGCGGAAAGAAAGCAGAGTATAAAAAATATATTTATGTTATGCTTAATAAGCCGCAGGGGATTTTATCGGCATCCACCGATAAACAAAGAGAAACGGTCGTTGATTTAGTTTATAGAACTCATAAAAGAAGCGGTCTTTTTCCCGTAGGCCGTCTTGATAAGGATACAACGGGCTTTCTGATAGTTACCGATGACGGCGATTTTGGCCACAAGGTTATGTCGCCTAAAAATATGGTTGAAAAAGAGTATTTTGTTAAGGTGGACAAGCCGATAACCAATGAGGATATAAAGGTCTTAGAGAGCGGAGTTACGCTTGCTGACAAAACGAAATGCCGACCTGCAAAAGTTAAACATCTTGACAATACGGGGGAATACCTCTCTATAGTTATAACCGAGGGTAAGTATCACGAAATCAAAAGAATGCTCGGAGTTGTTGGAGCAGGTGTTATTTCGCTGCATAGGCATAGAATTGCCGGTGTTGTTTTGGATGAAAAATTAAAAAAAGGCGAGTTTCGCGAATTAACCGATGATGAACTAATGGTTTTAGCGAATTCACTAAAATAGTCCACAATATTTTACCATGATTAGTTAAAATTTCATTTCGATATTTACAAATTATATAAATCGCATAAAATTACAACCTTAAGTTTGGACAAATAGGGTATAGATATTTCAAACTTTCTTTGTTATAATTTTAAAAGCTAATAATGGCTTATAGACTTTAGGAGGAAAAAATATGGCAAGTCTTTCACTTCGCAATATTTGCAAAAAGTATCCTGGCGGCGTTTTGGCTGTTCAGAATTTCAATCTTGAAATTAAAGATAAAGAATTTATCATTCTCGTTGGTCCTTCAGGCTGCGGTAAATCAACAACTCTTCGTATGATTGCTGGTCTTGAAGAAATCAGCGCAGGTGAACTCTACATAGGAGATCGTCTTGTTAATGACGTTGCTCCTAAGGATAGAGATATCGCGATGGTTTTCCAGAACTACGCTCTTTATCCCCATATGACTGTTTTTGATAATATGGCATTCGGCCTTAAGCTTCGCAAGACTCCGAAGGAGGAAATCAAGCGTCGCGTTGAAGAGGCAGCAAGAATTCTTGATATTGAGCATCTTCTTCAGCGTAAACCCGCTGCTCTTTCCGGTGGTCAGCGTCAGCGTGTCGCTCTCGGTCGTGCTATCGTTCGTGAGCCTAAGGTATTCCTTCTTGACGAGCCGCTTTCCAACTTGGATGCTAAGCTCCGTGCACAGATGCGTACCGAGATTTCTAAGCTTCATTTAAGACTTGGAACAACCTTTATATATGTTACTCACGACCAGACCGAAGCTATGACAATGGGAACTCGTATCGTTGTTATGAAGGATGGTATTGTTCAGCAGGTTGATACTCCTCAGCATCTTTATGACCTTCCTTGCAACTCCTTCGTTGCAGGCTTCATTGGTTCACCTCAGATGAACTTCCTTGATGCTAAGGTTCTTAAAGAGGATGACACATTCTTTGTTGAGTTTGGTTCTGAGGATACTAAGACCCGTTCAGGTGTTAAGTATAAAATCAGACTTCCTGAATCCAAGAACAAGGATAACTGCCTTGAGCCTTATGCTAACAAAGAAGTTATCATCGGTATTCGTCCTGAGCATGTTCATGATGAGGAAGAGCTTATTGCTAAATTCCCCGATGGCATCGTTGAGGCAAATGTTGAAGTTACTGAGCTTATGGGTGCAGAAAAATATATCTACACCGTATGCGAAGGCCAGAACATTAACGGCCGTGTTGCTCCGACTTCTACTGCTCGTCCCGGCGAGACCATTAAGATTACAATTGAGCCCGGAAAGATTCATATCTTTGATAAGGATACCAATGTAACTGTTACCAACTGATGTAAATCTTAATAATTTGTTGTTCAAAAGAAGCACATTTTACCAAAATTGTGCTTCTTTTTTTGTTGTTTTAGAACAAATACCTTAAAAACCTATGTGCAAATTGCTTAATTTGGTTTACATAACGCAAAATTTGTAATCAAATTGTAACTTTTTTGCGATTTTTGGCAATTTTCACTTGAAAAATGAGCAGTTATTGTGTAAAATGATAATGTAATATTACTATGTCCAAATTTGGATTGATGCAAATGGAAGTTACTTAACCATAGCATCAAAATAGAAGGGGTGTTTTGAATTGTCAAACAGACTTTTCCAGGGTGTTATTCATCAGATTAAGGATGCAATCGATAGAACCGTAGGTGTTATCGATGAAAACTATACCGTTATTGCTTGCAGTGAACTTGGTAGGATAGGTGAAACTCATGAAATAATGCTTTCTATGGGGAACCTTTCCTCTAACGATGTTTTCGTTAAGGGCCAGTATACTTATAAGCCTTTTGGAACTCCGCAACGTCCTGAGTATATATTGTTCGTTGAAGGCAATGACCCCCAGGCTGCTAAATATGCTTCGATTCTTTCAATTTCTCTTTCGAACATAAAGTTCTATTATGATGAGAAGTATGATCGCAGTAACTTCATAAAGAATATTATTCTTGATAATATCCTTCCCGGCGATATTTATCTTAAAGCTCGTGAACTTCGCTTTAATAGTGATGTTGCAAGAACCGTTTTCCTTATAAGAGTAACCTCTAATAATGATATTTCGGTTTATGATATTATTCAGAATCTTTTCCCCGATAAAAATAAGGATTTCATTATCAATATCAGTGATACTGATATTGCTCTGATTAAAGAGACCAAGTCAGGAATCGATTCAACTGACCTTGAGAACCTCGCAGGCTCTATTGTTGATACCTTGGCAAGTGAGTTCTATTATACTAACGCTGTTGTTGGTATCGGAACTACTGTTGAGGGCTTAAAGGAACTTGCTCGTTCCTTCAAAGAGGCTCAGGTTGCTTTAGAGGTCGGTAAGGTTTTTGATACTGAAAAGGCAATTGTAAATTATGATAACCTCGGTATTGCAAGACTTATTTATCAGCTTCCAACAACACTTTGCGAGTCATTCTTGCGTGAGGTATTCAAGACTGCTTCCATTGAAAGTCTTGATCAAGAAACTTTGTTTACAATTCAGAAATTCTTTGAAAACAACCTTAACGTTTCTGAAACATCGAGAAAACTCTTTGTTCATAGAAACACCTTGGTTTACAGACTTGAGAAAATCAAGAAAATCACAGGTCTTGATTTAAGAGAGTTTGACCATGCTATTATCTTTAAGATTGCTTTGATGGTTAAGAAATACCTGAGAGCAAATCCTGTTAAATATTAACGAGAAAGAGTGAGAACAATTAACGAGGATTTTTCGATAGCTAAGGGCGCGACCAAAGCGGCACAGCCTATAATTGAATTTAAAGGCGTTTCGAAGAACTACGCTAACGGAACACGCGCTCTCGATGATGTAAATATTCAAATAAATAAAGGCGAATTTGTCTTTGTTGTTGGTCCCTCGGGTGCAGGTAAGAGCACATTTATGAAGCTCATTATGCGCGAGGAAAAGCCTAACACCGGTGAGATTACCGTTAACGGCTTTAAGTTGACCAAGATGAAAAGAAAAGAAGTGCCCTATTTCCGTAGAACAATGGGCATCGTTTTCCAGGATTTCCGCCTTATTCCCAATATGAATGTTTTTGATAACGTTGCATTCTCAATGCATGTTGTTGGAGCTTCCAGGCAGGAAATCAGAAAAAATGTTTCAAAGGCGCTTAACTTAGTCGGCCTTGCTGAAAAAGCAAGATGCAAGCCGGCCGAGCTTTCGGGCGGTGAGCAGCAGAGAGTTGGCTTGGCCAGAGCCCTTGTAAACAAACCGAACCTTATTATTGCTGATGAGCCTACCGGCAACGTTGACCCCAATATGTCTTATGAGATAGTTGAACTTTTAACCGAGATTAACCGCAGAGGAACAACAATTCTGATGGTTACTCATGAGCATCAGCTTGTCCGCGATTTTGGTCAGCGCGTCATTATGATTGAAAACGGTAGAATTGTTGCCGATAATGCGAACGGAGGTTTAGCATGAAACTGACGAGCGTAAAATATCTTACCGGCAACGGCTTTAAAAATATATGGGCTAATAAGCTGATGTCAGTAGCATCTATTGGTGTGCTAGTTGCCTGTATGTCGGTTATCGGTCTTGCAGTTGCAATTTCTGCTAACGTTGACCATGCGTTAAATGAACTTGAAAAAGAAAATGTTGTTATGGCTTATTTTGATGATAAGAGCCATGCAATTTTTGAAAAAAGCGAGGATAAGAAAACCGAGGGTGATGCGGCCACCTCTGTTACTGAGGATGATTATGTTGTTAAATCCTATGTTGATGCAATCCTTATCTGCGATCAAATAAGAGAACTTGAAAATATCAGAGATGTTGAGTTTATCACTAGCGAACAAGCACTTAAGGATGCAAGAGAATCCTTGCCTGAAGACCAGCGCGAAGCTTTCGATGCTTTAGGTGAGGGTGAATTTGGAAACCTTTTCTCAAGCAGCGCAAAGATAACAATGCGCAATTTGGAAAAGTTTTCTGAAACAATAGAGGAAATCGAAGGAATAACAGGCGTTGCCAGAACCTCATCGGCTCAGGATATCGCTAAGAAGATGGTTGCCATTGAAAAGGCAATCAATATTGTCGGTTTCTGGATAATCGCATTATTGTTGGTTATTTCCATTGTTATCGTTTCTAATACAATTCGCGTAACGATGTATAACAGAAAATTGGAAATCAGCATTATGAAAGCGGTTGGCGCAACCGATTCATTTGTCCGCTTGCCCTTTATTGTCGAGGGTGTCACTATCGGCACAGCGTCGGCTTGTATCACCACCGCGATTTTGTATTTCGTTTATAATGCCGTTAAAGGCACCGTTAAAACCGAACTTGGTCTTGCTAATGTTGTTCCGTTCGGAGAATTTTTCTGGACCGTTTTCGGACTCTTTATTGGTATCGGTTGCCTCGCCGGCTTACTTTCCAGCGCATTTATGATAAATAAATATTTAAGAAAGGAAGGCAGTGAATTCCGTGCACTTTAAAAGACTTTTAGCTATTTTATTATGTGCAGTAACTGTTTTGAGCGTTCCGTTTCTTGCTCCTATAGAAGTTAAAGCCGCAACAAAGGAAGAGCTTGTTGATAGCTATAAAGAGCAGATAAAGGAACTTGAGGAAGAGCAAAAGCGTCTTGAATCGGAAATTAAAGATCTTAAGGCTGATAAAGCCGAACAGAACACCATCAAGAAGGCTATAAATAGAAAAATCGCTAACCTGCAGTCACAGATTGACACCTGTAACCACCAGTTATGGACATCAGAAAAGCAGGTAGAACAGCTCGGCAATGAAATTAAAGCAAAAAATGCCGAGTTAGAAGAAGCAAAGTTTGCTTTTAAAAAGCGTATCAGAGCTATATATATGAGTGGCGGTATTACCGCTTCTTCCTTAGCCGTTTTATTGAGCGCAGAGAGTTTTGAGGATTTGATTTCAAAAACTGAAATAACAAGAAGCCTTAGCGCCTATGACAGCGCTCTTACCGAAAGAGTTGCAAATGATATTAAGGATATCCAGGCTAAAGAGGCTGAGATTAAAAAACTTCAAGATGAGCAAGAGGGAATAAAAGCAACTCTCAACAAGAAAAAGGCTGAGCTTAAAGCTGATGCAAAAGAGGTTAATGCTGAAATTTCTGATATCAACAGCAGTATCAATTCCGCGCAGAATCAGGCAGATGCCATTGAGGATGCTATTAAAGAGTTTGAAGCCGAGATTGAGGCGGCTTTAGGTGTTGGTAAGGATCAGATTATGGAGGGCGACTTCCTCTGGCCTCTTGAAAAATACAAAAAAGTCGGCTCGCCTTACGGATACAGAATCCACCCCATTTCCGGAAAGCGTAAGTTCCATAAGGGTGTCGATATCGGTGGCTCAGGAATTAAGGGTCAGCCGATTCGCGCTGCGGCTGACGGAACTGTATCTATTGCTTCATATAACTATGGCGGCTATGGTTACTATGTTATGATTAACCATGGTAAAGCATCTGACGGCAAGTCGTATGTTACTCTTTATGCCCATATGAGCAAGTATATTGTTAAGGTTGGGCAGAAGGTCAAGAAGGGACAGACCATAGGATATGTTGGAACAACCGGTGCTTCAACCGGATACCACCTGCATTTTGAAATTCGTGTTAACGATAACCCGAATAAGCATCCGCTCAATTACGGCACGGTTGACCCAATGAAATTCTTTTAAATTATAAATGCGGGCTGAGTATTCAGTCCGCATTTCTGCAATAGGGGCGTTTTATTTATGGAAAAAACTTATTCGTTAAAGCATCTCGTAACCGTTGTCTGTTTTGCTATAGTGGTTTCGGTTTTAATAACTGCATTTGCTTTTCAGTGCTTTGTAATAGCACCGAGAAACGAGTTAGATGCTTATAATGCCAAGCTTTCAGAAATCAATAGTCTTGTAGAAAAATACTATGTTGGTGAGGTAGATGCTGATGTTATGGCAAACTATCTTGCCGCTGGTTATACTGCAGGTTTAAACGATAAATACGCTCAGTATTTTTCAGAAGAAGAGGCAATAGAAAGCCTCAACAGCTTTAAAGGTGTTAATTCGGGAATGGGTGTTCAGGTTTCTTCTCACCCCGATACCTTGAATATACTGGTTCTTAATATTCATAAGGACAGTCCCGCTGAAAAAGCGGGATTACAGCCAAAAGACCAAATTGTTAAAATTGACGGCAAAAAGGTAAGCGAATTCGGATACAGCAATACCTTGCAGTATATAAATAGCAAACCATTGGGAAGTGAATTAACCTTGGTAGTGCTGCGTAATCAAAAAGAAAAGATAATAAAACTAAAACTTGCAAATTATGATTCTCAGTCGGTCTTTTATAGTAAGCAGGGCGATTATGGATATATCCAGATTACCACCTTTAATAATAAATCTCCCGAGCAATTTAAATCTGCTTTAGAAGACTTGAGGGTCAAAGGTGTTAAGGGCTTTATTTTTGACCTTAGGGGCAACGGCGGCGGAACCTTGGATTCGGTTAACGCTATGGTTGATATGCTTATCCCTGAGGGCCTGATGGTTAGAGTCGAATATAAGGACGAAAGGCTCAACGAAACATATAATTCCGATAAGTTAGAAGAAAATTTCCCAATGGTTGTTTTAACCGATGAGTCAACTGCGAGCGCATCAGAATTGTTTTCTCAATCCTTAAAGGACTATAACAAAGCTAAAACAGTTGGCAGAAAAACCTATGGTAAGGGCGTTGTTCAGAAGACATTCAGTTTGTCTGACGGCTCACTTGTTAAATTCACAATCGGCAAATACTATACTAAAAACGGAACCTGCCTTGACGGCATTGGAGTTATTCCCGATATCGCGGTAGAATACCCCGAAAATGAACTAAAATACCGATTTATTAACGGTCTTTCTAAGGATAAAGATTTTATTGCTGCAAAGCAATATCTTGATTCATTGTCTTAAATTATTCATCGTAGTCTTCTAAAATCGTGTTGAGCTCGGCCTCTGAATAGGCGGGAATACCGATTTTTAATAAGTCTCGGTCATATTGAGGCAGGTCCCTTATATAAGGACTTTCGAGTATTCTTTCGGGCGATTCGTTGCCGTCAATAAAAACGGCAATTTTCCCCTCATATTCCTTAACTGTGTAAACTATTTGCGATTGGTTATTAGAACTGTCATTATTGCCGGTTCCGACTGCATCAACCGTCAAGTAAACAGCAGAAAACAGGCATAGCATAATAAATGCGGTTATCCACATAATTCTGTTCAAATAAACCCCTCCTTATTTTATAACGATTGTAGTGAGTCGAAACGCTCATTAAGCGTTTCGATAAGCCACTCAAAAAGTGGCTTTAGCAAAATTAAATTGTAATAATTAATTTTGCACGACATTCATTTCAATGGGAAAGGACAAATTTTCAGAAAAAATTTGTTGCAAAATCTTGGATTTTGCGGCGAAACAGGATGGTTTCGCCTAACCTATTCCATTGTTTTTAGTGTTGGCGGGGAATAAGTTTTATATTCAAAAGAATATAATATTATTAAATTGTTAATAGGACAAGGAATTAGTAACAATACTGTAACACACAAAACGATAATTTTGTGATAAAATCAAAGTGCATCAAAAGATTAGGAGGTGTTGCTCGTGAGTGATTTTGAAAACAAAAATAACAATGGCAAGGATTATGACCTTGATTATTTTACAAGTTCAAAATCCAAAAAAGAGCCCGAAATATCAGATGATGTTTTTAACTTAGCTTCCTTTAATGAGGATAATTCTCTTTCTAATGAGGATGCTTTTGTTAATCTTAATGAGCCTAAGGCCGAGGATCAGGAACAGGAGTTCAGCCTTGCTTCATTCGGCAAGAAGCGCAAGGAAGTTAAAAAAGAACAAATTGAAGATAAAAAAGTGTTACTCAAAAAGAAACTGAGAACTTTCGGTAAGGTTGCATTATCTGTATTTCTTATCGGCGTTATAACAGGTTGCTTAGTTGTTGGTGCTTTTGCGGTTTATGTTTTCAATTTTGTTGATGATACCGTTCATGAGGACCTTGATGAGTTAACTCTTGATTATACAACCTCTATTTATACCCTTAATAAAGAAACTGGTGAATATGAAGAGTATAAACGCTTGCATGGCATTGAGAATAGAA
Source organism: Acutalibacteraceae bacterium (assembly GCA_045655925.1). Classification (GTDB taxonomy): domain Bacteria; phylum Bacillota; class Clostridia; order Oscillospirales; family Acutalibacteraceae; genus UMGS172. Next base: position 17,194 of record JAZOQD010000107.1, read on the forward strand.
TCTGGGTTGACTTTGAAGAAATGCCCTATAACCTTCGCTATGCTTTTATTGCGGTTGAAGATAAGCGCTTTGAAAAGCATAACGGTATTGACTGGAAGCGAACCGTTTCCGCCTTTGCCAATATGTTTATTGACCTTTATTCCTCTAATCAGGGTGGTTCAACCATAACTCAGCAGCTTGTTAAGAACCTTACAGGCGATGATGAGCAGACCCCGATGCGTAAAATCAGAGAGATTATGCGCGCAAGATATTTAGAGGGTGAGTATGAGAAGGATACAATCTTAGAATGCTATCTTAATACTATCTGCCTTGCGGGCGGTATGTATGGCGTTGAGGTTGCATCGAATTACTACTTCGGCAAGAGCACGAGTGAATTAACCCTTGTTGAGTGCGCTTCCTTGGCATCTTTGGCTAAAAATCCCGAAAAATATAGACCTGACCGAAATCCTAATGACAATAAAGAGCGTAGAAATACTGTTCTTAAGCTAATGTATGACCAGGGCTATATAACTAAGGACCAGTATAATTCAGCAAAAGCTGAGGAGCTTACCATTGTTGCGGATAAGTCCTCTGTTAGCTCAATAGAGGTTAACAACTATTTCGTTGACACCCTTATTGAAGAGGTTATTGACCGATTGGTTGAAGAAAAGGGTATGGATAGGTCTTATGCCTCCAAGCATTTCTATAACGGCGGATATAAGATTTATTGCACACTTGATGTTGATGTTCAAAACGCACTCGATAAGGAATATGCAAAAGAAAAAACATATTTTACCTTAAAGAGCCGCAAGGATAATACTAAATACGTTCAGTCTGCGATGACTGTTATGGACTATGAGGGCCATATTGTCGGCATCGTTGGCGGCTCAGGCGTTAAAACCGATAACCGCGGTCTTAACCGCGCAACCATGTCCTATCGTCAGCCTGGTTCAACCATAAAGCCGCTTGCAGCTTATGCCTTGGCTTTGCAGAAAAATATTATTCATTATTCGCAGATAGTTGATGATAATCCGCTTGATAATTACTATCCCGATAAAACTCCCGGTCCTAAGAACTGGTATGATAAATATCGCGGCAATGTAACTATAGCTAAAGCACTTGAAGTATCAATGAATACTATACCTGCTAAGCTTGTTAAGCAGATGGGCGTTCAGAACTCCTACTATTTTGTTGCTAACACCTTGGGGCTTGACCGCCTCCATGCCACCGAGGATCTCAACCTTTCGTCACTTGGTCTTGGTGGAACACACGAGGGTATAACAACTACTCAGTCTGCCGCCGCGTTTGCCATATTCGGTAACCTTGGTAATTACTATGAACCTACCACATTTATTAAAATGATGGATCAGCACGGGAATACCGTTTTAGAGCAGGGCGATGGCAGAACTGCTATCGATGAAAATACTGCTACTATTATGAATCAGCTGCTTCAGGGTGTTGTTTACGGCTCTGAGGGAACAGGTAGTATTGCTAAGGGCTTTAGTGAAACTATGAAGGCCTATGCTAAAACCGGAACCTCGAGTGATACTCGCGATTCTTGGTTTGTTGGCGGAACACCCTATTATGTTGGCTCTTGCTGGTTTGGCTTTGATAGTAATGAAACATTAAGAAACTCAACTCTTGCTAAGAAAATGTGGACTGCTGTTATGAAAGAGGTTCATAAGGACCTTGAGCCTAAAGAGTTTGAACGCAGCGAGTTTATAACAAGAAGATATTATTGCGAGTCAACAGGCTTGCTCGCAACCGATAAATGCACTAAAACCACTTTAGGATATTATAAGACCAACTATTCGTTGCCGGGTAGCTGCACGGCGCACCCGGGTGAGCTATTGCCCGAATATGTTGACCCTGTTATTCTTCCTGAAGGTGAGGGTGAAGGAGAGGGAACCTTAGAGGGCGGTATAACCGACCCCAACGCCCAGACTCCTACAACACCTGCTAACTGATACTCGTAAAATAAATATAGTCAGAATTTACTTTGTGGGTGTAAATTCTGACTCTTAAGATTTAAGATTATTGATGTAGAAATAGATTCAATGGGGAGTCGGGTAAAATGGTTATTTCTATGTTTAATTTCTGGTATTTCTTTTGGCTTATATTAGCGGCTGTCGCTTTTTTTGGACTATATTTCTTGTTAAAAAACCGCAGCGAGAAAACTCAGAAAATTGTTCTGTTTTCAATTTTGGCATTTGGCTTTTTGCTTCATTTTCTAAAGGTATTTATTCCGCCTTACAGTGTTGATGAAGCAAGAATGCTGAGAGATAGCTGGTTTGTTAATATCTGCGCCGCAAATATTGCGCTGTTTCCTTTTATGTTCTTATCTAAAAAGGAATGCTTTAAGGACTATATGTTCTATATCGGCGTTTTAAGTGGCCTGATTGCTCTGTTTTATCCTGAGGAGCCGATTGCTAAGGTTAATCAGTTGGCCGAGCAGCTTGATATTGTCCGCTTCTATTTCCACCATTGGATGCTGCTTTCAGTTCCTCTTTTGATGGTTCTGCTTGGGCATCATAAGCTATCGTATAAGCGTGTTTACAGAGCACCTATAGGCTTATTATTGCTGATGCTGTTTATAATGCTTAATCAGCTGTTCCAGTCAGAGCTTGGCTTTATTCCGCTAAGAGCAAGAGAGGAGTTTTTCTCAATCGGCTATAAAAACACCTCTTACATATGGGGTCCCGGAGAAAACGATGCAATAGGAAGCTTCTTCGCATTGTTTACGCCAAAGTTTTTCAAAACAGTTCCTGTTGGAGAATTTGTTGGCCAGGAAAAATATTGGCCTTGGTTCTGGATGATTTGCCCCGTTTTTGTGCTTGTTACACCGTTGTCCTTCCTCTTATGTATGATATTTGATGGAAATAACTTTATAAACGATGTAAAGAGCCTTAAAACCCACATTTTTAAAACCAAAGTATTAGAACATTCATAATAAAAACCGCGGTAGCACTAATCGCTACCGCGGTTTTGTTTTTTTATTTCATTAAAGAATCGCCTGCAAGCTTCAGCTTTTCGCATATCGCTTCGGATTCTTGCTTTGTTCTGCCTATTGCAGAAATATAAATTTTAATCTTAGGCTCGGTGCCCGAGGGACGAACTATCAGCGAGCAACCATTTTCAAGCCTTAGCTCGATAACATCTGACTTGGGTAGCTTGATTTCGGCAGTCTTTCCTGTTAAAAGGTTAGTTGCAACCGATTTGCTATAATCTTTAACCTCTGTAACATCATAGCCTGCAATCGATTTTGGAGGCTCCTGCTTCAGCCCTGCCATAATTGCCGCCATAGTGTTCATGCCGGCTTGACCCTCAAAGGTGTAGCTTGATTGTTTGTTTATATAGAAGCCATGTTCTTTTTCTATTTCTTCTAAGCGGTCAAAAAGGGTTTTTCCGTTATTTCTGTAGTAGCAAGCCATTTCGCAAATCAGAAGCGAAGCGGTAACGGCATCCTTATCTCTGACAAAGGTGCCAAAAAGGTAGCCGTAGCTTTCCT
>JAZOQD010000108.1:0-2174 GCA_045655925.1 Acutalibacteraceae bacterium
GAACGACATGGCTACGATCCGACTTATTTATAATATAATTTATATTTAGAAAATGTTTAGAGGTAAAACCTATGAAAGCATTATTAAAATACATAAAACAATATAAAAAAGAAGCTTTGCTTGGGCCTGCATTTAAGCTGACCGAGGCTTTATTCGAGTTGTTTGTTCCGCTTGTTGTGGCAAGTATTATTGATAAAGGAATCAAAAACTCGGATACCTCTTATATTATAAAATGCGGAGTGCTTATGGTTGCACTTGGTATCATCGGATTTTTATGTGCAACCTTAGCTCAGTTTTTTGCCGCAAAAGCATCTGTTGGCTTTGCCGCAAATTTAAGAAAAGCACTTTTTTCTAAAATTCAAAGACTTTCATTTACTGACCTCGATAAAATCGGCACCTCAACGCTTATTACAAGAATTACTAACGATGTAAATCAGATACAAACAGGAACCAACCTTGCTTTAAGGCTTTTATTGCGCTCTCCGTTTATTGTTTTCGGCGCGGTTATTATGGCTTTTACTGTTGATGCTAAAACCGCATCAGTTTTTGTTATAACAACATTATTACTTGCGGTTATAGTTTGCTCTATTATGGCAATTACAATTCCTATGCACTCTAAGGTTCAAAGAATTTTAGAAAAAATAGTTTTGTCGACAAGAGAAAATCTTCTGGGAATAAGAGTTATCAGAGCATTCCGCCGCGAAAACGACGAAAATGACTCTTTTAATGAAACTAACGATGAATTAAATCAATCGCAGACAAAGGTTGGCGCAATTTCTGCGCTTATGAACCCTCTTACATATGTTGTTGTAAATCTGGGTATAATCGGCATTGTTTGGTTCGGCGCAAACAGAGTTTCTGCGGGAATTATTTTAAGCGGCTCGGTTTTGGCGCTTTATAACTATATGTCTCAGATTTTAGTTGAGCTAGTTAAGCTTGCTAATATGCTGATAACAGTTAATAAGTCACTCGCCTGCTGTGAAAGAGTCAGTTCGGTGCTTAATATGCCCGAAACAGAGTTTAATGCTGATAAGCTTTCAGCATCTGACGGTCATATTGTATTTTCTTGTGTTTCGTTTAAATATAACGGTGCCTCGGAAGATTCCATTTCTAACCTTAATTTTGAAATTAAAAAAGGCGAAACCTTCGGAATTATCGGCGCAACAGGCTCCGGTAAAACAACGCTCATTAACCTCTTAAGAGGCTTCTACCCTGCAACTGAAGGATTTATATCTATTGATTCAGAAAATGTCTTAAACATCGAAAGAAACGAACTTGCAAGGCGCATCGGCTTTGCAAGACAAAAGTCAGTGCTGTTTAAAGGAACAATCAGAGAAAATCTTTTATTGGGCGGCAAAACTGCAACCGATGATGAACTATATTTTGCTCTTAAATCGGCTCAGGCGCTTGATATTGTGAATAAAAAGGGCGGACTTGATGCTTTAATTGAACAAGGCGGCAGAAATCTTTCAGGCGGCCAGAAGCAGCGTATTTCTATTGCAAGAGCGCTAGTCGGCAATCCTGAAATCTTAATTTTAGACGATAGTGCATCTGCGCTTGATTTTGCAACCGAAGCTGCTCTTCGCAAGGCAATAGCCAATCTTAAACATAACCCAACGGTTATAACTGTTTCTCAGCGAGTTTCAACCGTTATGCACGCCGATAGGATACTCCTGCTTGATGACGGCGAGTTTGTTGGTTTAGGCACGCACGATGAACTTATAAGAACCTGTCCGCTTTATAAGGAAATTGCAGACACACAACTTAACGGAGGTAACAAATAATGAAAAACACCACCGTTAAACATATTTTTAATTTAATAGGCAAGCATAAAATTTTGCTTGCAATTTCTATTTTGTTAAATATCGTAACAGTTGCGGCAAGTCTTTATATTCCCATTTTAGTCGGCAATGCAATTGACCTTTTAATTAGCAAAGGGAATGTTGATTTTAATGCAGTAATCACGATAATTATTAAAATTGCAATAACTGCTCTTGCTGGGGCATTATCTCAATGGGTTTCAGGACTTATAAACAACAAAATTACCTATAATGTTATTCGCGATATCAGAAAAGCGGCTTTTTTAAAGATTTCCAAGGTTCCACTATCTATTATTGACACTCACAAAACGGGTGATATCTTAAGCCGCGTTATAAACGATGTTGATACCTTTG
>JAZOQD010000109.1:0-11389 GCA_045655925.1 Acutalibacteraceae bacterium
TTTATGGAGGTTAGAACCAACTCTGTTGAGGTTCAGAAAGCAAGAAGAACAACCTTAGAGCTTCTTCTTTCAACTCATGACCGCAAATGTCTTTCTTGCGTTCGTTCAGGTAACTGCGAATTCCAGAAGCTTTGCAACGACTATGGTGTAACTGATGAGGCAGTATTTGATGGTGATAAGCCTGTTTATGACCTTGATACTTCTGCTCCTCATATGATTCGTGATAACAACAAGTGTGTTCTTTGCCGTCGCTGCGTTGCAGCCTGTAAGGCTCAGCATGTTGCTGTTATCGGCGCTAATGACCGTGGTATTGATACCAATGTTTCCTGCGGATTCAACCTCGGCCTTAACGATGTAGGATGCGTATCCTGCGGTCAGTGTATTATCAGCTGCCCGACCGGCGCTCTTACCGAAAAGGACGATACCGATAAGGTATTTGAAGCAATTAGCGACCCCGAAAAGATTGTTATTGTTCAGACTGCTCCTGCAGTCAGAGCTGCTCTCGGTGAAGAGTTTGGGCTTCCCATCGGAACCGGCGTTGAGGGCAAAGTGGTTGCAGCATTGCGCCGTCTTGGCTTTGACAAGGTATTTGATACCGATGTTGCTGCTGACCTTACTATTATGGAAGAGGGAACCGAGTTTATCGACCGCGTTAAGAATGGCGGCGTTCTCCCGATGATTACATCTTGCTCACCCGGTTGGGTTAAGTTCTGCGAGATGTATCATCCCAATATGCTTCCTAACCTTTCTTCTTGCAAATCTCCTCAGCAGATGTTTGGCTCTGTAATCAAGACCTACTATGCTGAGAAGAACGGCATTGACCCCAAGAACATCGTTTCTGTTTCGGTTATGCCTTGCACCGCTAAGAAGTTTGAAATTCTCAGAGATGATGAGAATGCAGCAGGCTTGCCCGATCTTGATGTTACCATCACAACCCGTGAGCTTGCGAGAATGATTAAGCGTGCACGTATTGACTTTGTTGCTCTTCCTGATGAGCAGTTCGATTCACCTCTTGGCGAGGCAACAGGTGCAGGCGTTATCTTCGGTGCAACCGGCGGAGTTATGGAAGCAGCTCTCAGAACCGTTGCTGAGGTTCTTGAAGGCAAAACCATTGATAATGTTGATTACACCGCAGTTCGCGGAATGGAATCCATTAAGGAAGCAACCCTTAATATCGCAGGCATGGATGTTAATATCTGTGTTGTAAGCGGTCTTGAGGATGCTCATAAGGTTCTTACTGCTGTTGAAAACGGCGAGAAGAACTACCACTTCATTGAGATTATGTGCTGCCCCGGCGGTTGCGTAAACGGCGGTGGCCAGCCCATTCAGCCTAACGCAGTTCGTCAGACTGTTGATGTAAGAGGTAAGCGCGCAGCTGCCCTTTACAGCTATGATGCAGCTAATACAAGAAGAAAATCTCATGAGAGCCCCGTTATCAAAGCACTCTATGATGAGTATTTTGAGAAGCCCGGCAGCCACAAAGCTCATAAGATTCTCCACACTTCTTATGTTGACCGTTCAAAAGACGTTGTTAAATAATCATAACGGCTAAATTAAAAAATGCCCGAAAGCCTTGTCTTTCGGGCATTTTTGTTTTATTATTTAAATAAATTAAAGTATTAGGAGAGCATCAATGAAAACCGCCGAAATGAAGATTATAGCGCATATAGAATCAGGATATAAGGATAAATTCGGCATTCCGCGTCAGAGTGGAATGGTTACTAAAACCTTATCAAGAATAATATTTGAAAAAGAATATCGAAATGAGGCGGCTTTTAAAGGACTTGAGGGCTTCTCGCATATTTGGGTGGTTTGGCAGTTTTCCGAAGCCTTGAGAGAAAATTGGTCGCCAACCGTTCGTCCTCCGCGCTTGGGAGGCAATAAGCGAATGGGTGTTTTTGCAACCCGCTCGCCATTCAGACCAAATTCAATCGGTCTTTCCTCAGTTAAGCTTGAAAAAATCGAGTTCACAAAAGAAAACGGGCCTGTTTTGATAATTTCGGGCGCCGATATGCTCGATGGAACACCGATTTTCGATGTTAAACCCTACTTAAAATTCACAGATTCGCATCCCGATGCCATATCGGGCTATGCAGATGAATATAAAGATTATAGGCTGGAGGTTGAAATTCCGCAGGAAATAGCATCAAAGCTTGAACCGGAGGCTTTAGAAGCGACCATAGAAATGCTCTCTTTAGACCCAAGACCCTCATATCAAAACGATGAAGAAAGGGTTTACGGAGTAACTTTTTATGGACAAGAAATAAAATTTACCGTTAGCGGCAAAACGCTAAAGGTCTTAGATATTGCTAATCTTTGACAACCAATATTTAATTGACAAAATTCGACTTTGCAAGTATAATTTACATATAGTTCATAATGGCTAATGGAAATCGAAACTAATAAGTTTCGATATAAAATCTGTGATTTTAATACAAATTTTCCTGGAAAATTTGCCATTAACCATTGCAATGAGTTTTGTGCAAAATTAAATAAACATATTTAATTTTGCTAAAGCCACTAAAAGTGGCTTGTCGAAGCGCTTTTTAGCGTTTCGACAAACAATAATCATTACAATTTCGGAGGGTGATTTATGAGAGCAGACGGTAAAAAGATAAAGGTAACAGACCCTGAATATGCCATAGTTCCGCATATTATGGTGCAGAGAAATGATGCGCTTAATATGATTGAGTTGGATATACCTGCTCAGCCTATTCAGGACTATATAAATAAGGTTAGAAAAGAAGGCCATCGAATCAGTCATCTCGCAGTATTTATTGCTGCATATGTGCGAGTTGTTGGAGAGTTCCCGATGCTTAACCGCTTTATTGTAAACAAGCGTGTTTATGCAAGAAACGAACTCAACGTTGGTATGGTCGTTCTTAAAGGCGGTCAGATGGATAACGGCTCAATGTCAAAGGTTAATTTTGACCCAACCGATTCCATTTTTGAAGTTAACCGCAAGATAAATGATTTTATTGAATTTAACCGTAAGGATGATAAGAGCAGCGCAACCGATAAATTGGTTGATGTTTTGCTTAAAACCCCCGGTCTTTTAAGAGTTGGCGTTTCGGTATTGAAATGGATGGATTGGCATAACCTTCTGCCCGGCGCTATTATTGATGCCAGCCCGTTCCATACAACTCTTACCATTTCCAACCTTGCAAGTATCAGAACCAACCATATTTTCCATCATATTTATAACTTCGGAACAACCGGCGTTTTGATGACTATGGGAAATTCGCGCGAGGTTGCCAAACGAGATGTTAATGACGAGATTCATTTTGAAAAATGCATTCCCTTTGGCGTTGTTATGGATGAAAGGCTTTGTTCGGGAAGCTATCTTGCCGTTGCTTTCAGAAAATTCAAAAATTACCTTAAGGACCCTTCCGTTCTTGAAACTCCTCTTGAGGAAAAGGATGTTATCCGTGAGTGTCCTTATAAGAGAACTGAATCTAAACAATAACAAAAAACTGCTATCGGAAAATCGATAGCAGTTTTTTATTTATTAAGCTCGATTGCTTTTTCAATTATCTTTAAAATATCATCTCTTGAATTTATAGCGCCGCTCATTCTCCGAAGCTCGGCGGCACCCTTTAAGCCTTTCATATAATAGGCTGCATGCTTTCTTGCCTCCATCATAGCGGTTCTTTGACCCTTATATAAAACCATTCGGTCAACCTGATCCAGCAAGGTCAGCATTTTCTTCTCAAGCGGTGGTTCGGGGAGGATAGTCCCATCTTTCAAATAGGCGTTTATCTGCGAGAAAATCCAAGGCGTTCCCATGGCGCCGCGGCCTACCATAATAAAGTCGCAACCCGTTTCTTCATACATTTTTGCGGCATCAAAGGGAGTAAAAATATCGCCGTTAGCAATAACGGGAATTTTAACCTCTTGTTTAACCTGCTTTATGATATCGGTGTTAACGGGAGGGGCATACATCTGCTTTCTTGTTCTGCCGTGAACCGTTATGGCAGAGGCACCTGCCTTTTCAACAAGCGAGGCAAGTAAAGGAGCGTTTATACTATCATCATCCCAGCCTGTTCGCATTTTAACGGTAACGGGCAGCTTTACCGCTTGGACCACTGCCTCGACGATTCTTGCGGCAAGCAGAGGGTCTTTCATAAGTGCGCTTCCGCCGCCTGAGGATATAGCAACCTTTGGAGCAGGGCAACCCATATTTATATCAATAAAATCGGGCCCAAAGCTTTCAGCTGCTTTGGCGGCTTCGGCCATAACCAATGGGTCGCACCCAAAAAGCTGCGAGCCGTAAGGGCGTTCAGTATCAGAAACCTTAAGATATGAGGCAGATTTTTTATCGCCAAGACTGATTCCCTTGGCACTTGCTAATTCACCAATGCAGTATGCGGCACCGTGCTGGAGGGAAATTTCTCGCATCGCGCGGTCGGCAACGCCTGCCATTGGGGCTAAAGCGGCATAGCCGTTAGCCTCAAAATTGCCTATTTTCAACTGCCTCACCTCCAAAACCTGAAGTTTATAAAAATAATTTACTCTAAATAACGAGAAAAATCAACTTTTATTTGTGTTTTGGAACATTAAATGGTAAAATAAAGATGTATATAGATTTTTATGGCTTTCGGAGGCTTTTATCTATGAAATTGCTTGCCATTGACGGTAACAGTATAATAAACCGCGCATTCTACGGAATAAGATTGCTCAGCACAAAAAATGGCCTTTGGACCAATGGTATTTACGGCTTTATGAGCATTTTAGGAAGGCTTATGGAAAATGAAAAGCCTGACGGCGTTGCCATAGCTTTTGACCTCTCTGCGCCTACTTTTCGCCATAAGAAATATTCGGAATATAAAGCAGGCAGAAAGGGTATGCCTGATGAGCTTCGTCAGCAGATGCCGCTCCTTAAAAAGTTGCTTACACTTTATGGCTATACCTGCATTGAAAAGGAAGGCTATGAAGCCGATGATATTTTAGGAACTTTAGCCGCTATTTGCGAAAAAGAGGGTAACACTTGCGTTATAGCAACGGGTGACCGTGATTCGTTCCAGCTTGTTTCCGATTCAACAAAAGTTTTATTATCGTCAACCAAGGCAGGTCATCCCGAAATAAATGAATATACCCCCGAAGCGATTTTCGAAAAATACGGTGTTAAGCCACGCCAGATGATAGAAATTAAGGCTCTGCAGGGTGATTCTTCGGATAACATCCCCGGTGTTGCAGGCGTTGGTGAGAAAACCGCAGGCGACCTTATAAAAAACTTTGGCAACATTGATTATATTTATGAAAATATTGATGTTCTCGATATTAAAGAAGGCTTGAGAGCAAAGCTTGTTGCGGGAAAAGAGTCAGCGTTTTTAAGCCGTGACTTAGGAACAATTTTCTGCTCTGTTCCTGAAATTGAAAATTCCAATGACTACCTTATTAAACCTAGAAAGGATGCCGAGCTTGCGGCAATGCTCGCCGAGCTTGAATTCTTTAAAGAATTAGAAAAGTTAGGACTGACTTTAGTGGCTGCAAATGCTTCTGATGAACCTTGCTTGGAATATAAATCTGCTGATTTAAAAGAGGTTATTTTAGCCGCAAAAGAAGTAGGCGCTTGCGATGTTTTAAGGTTAGAGGGCGAAATGCTTTCAATTTCTGCAAACGCTCTTATTGCCTTTGCCGATATAAAATCGGCCGCTGATATTTTATCTGATAATTCTATAGCCAAGAGAATCTATGAATTAAAAAGCTTTTATTCCTTCGCTAATGAGAAAGGCATAGAGGTTAAAAATGTTGTATTTGATGCTTCCCTCGCAGCTTATCTTATAAATCCCTCATCATCAGATTATAAAATAGAGCATCTTGCCGCAGAATACGGAGTCAAAGCCCCCGAAACAGAGGATGAGCAGTTTAAAAACGCCGTTCTTATATCGGAAATTAACAAAAAGCTGGAAAAAGAGGTTGAAGAATCAGGGCAGGGAAAACTGCTTCGCGAAATCGAGCTTCCGCTTTCAAAGGTTTTATCGAGTATGGAAAAAGAGGGCTTTTTAGTTGATATAAACGCCATAACCGAATACGGTGCGGATTTAGGTCAGCGCATAAAGGAACTCGAGCAGGCCGTTTGGCAGGAGGTTGGATATGAATTCAATCTTAATTCGCCAAAACAACTCGGGGTTGCGCTTTTTGAGAAGTTGGGACTTCCTTGCAAAAAGAAAACCAAGAGCGGTTATTCAACCAATGCAGAGGTTTTAGAGGGCTTAAAAGACTATCATCCTGCAGTCCAGCATCTTTTGGAGTATAGAACCTTAAGCAAGTTAAAATCAACCTATTGTGATGGCCTTGCCGCCGCATTAGCTATAGACGGAAGGATTCATTCGACCCTCAACCAGACCGAAACCAGAACAGGCAGAATAAGTTCGTCAGAGCCTAATTTGCAGAATATTCCCGTTCGTCGCCCAGAGGGAAGAGAGCTTCGCCGCTTCTTCCTTGCAAAAGAGGGATATGTTCTCTGCGATGCTGACTATTCGCAGATTGAACTGCGCGTTTTAGCATCTATTGCCGAGGATGAAAATATGATAAATGCGTTCCGTCAGGGAACCGATATTCATACAGTAACCGCAAGTCAGGTGTTTAAAATGCCGCTTGAATTTGTGACCTCAACAATGCGTTCCAGAGCCAAAGCGGTCAATTTTGGTATAGTTTATGGTATTGGCCCGTTTTCATTGGGAAAGGATATCGGCGTTCCAACCAAAGAAGCCGCGCAGTATATAGCAGGTTATCTTGACACCTATCCCGGCGTTGATGCTTATATGAAACGTGTTGTTGAAAAAGCCAAGGAAGACGGCTTTGCAACAACATTATTTGGCAGAAGAAGGCTATTACCCGAGCTTAAAAATTCCAACGGAATGTTAAGAGCCTTTGGCGAGCGCGTTGCAAGAAATATGCCTATTCAGGGAACTGCCGCCGACATAATTAAAATCGCAATGATAAAGGTTTATGAAAGGCTTAAAAAGGAAATTCCGGAGGCCGCGCTTATTATGCAGGTTCACGATGAACTGATAGTTGAAGCGCCCGAAGATAAGGCAGAAGCCGCTTGTAAGATATTAAAGGAAGAAATGGAAAATGCGGTATCTCTTTCGGTGCCGTTGACCGTTGATGCCGCATTCGGCAAAACCTGGTTCGATGCCAAGGAATGATTATATGAAAACAGTAATTTTTATATGCACGGGCAACACCTGCCGAAGCCCTATGGCAGAGGCCTTGTTTAAACGAAAAATTGAGAGCAAGAGCTATGATTTTGAGGTTTTAAGCAGAGGCTTGTCGGCGATAGAGGATCAACCTGCCACTGAAAATGCCGTTGAGGCTGTAAAAGAATACGGCTTAGATTTAACCACTCATAGAGCCGCAATGCTGCAAAAAGAAGAACTCGAATCGGCTGATTTGCTTGTTTGTATGACCGAGGAGCATAAAAGGATTTTGACTTCAATCGGTGTTTTGGAAGAAAAAATTGCGGTCTTAGGGATTTCCGACCCTTATATGTGCGACCTTGCGGTTTATAAAGAATGTGCAAAAAGAATAAACGATGCGTTGGATAAAATAATACTAAAGCTTTACTCTATTGAGATAAAGCCGATGCCTTTAACTGACGCTTTGGCAGCATCGGAGATTGAAAAAATATGCTTTAATAAAGAGGCCTGGAGCGAAAAAGCAATTACCGAAACTATAAACTCTGGCGGCTGCTATTTTGCGGCCTATAATGCAGAGCAAATGGTTGGTGTTGTTGGCGCAAAGCAGGTTTTAGATGAAGCATATATATCCAACATTTCGGTTTTGCCGGAATTTAGAAGAATGGGCATTGCCAAGGAGCTTATGAATGCCTTAATCATGCATTTAAAGCAGCAGAATGCCGCGTTTGTAACCTTGGAGGTCAGAGATTCTAACCTTGGTGCAATCGCGCTCTACGAAAAATTAGGCTTCGAATTAAAAGGAATCAGAAAAAATTTTTATGAATGTCCAAAAGAAGACGCAAGAATTATGACTTATAATTTTTAGGAGATACTATGAAAATACTTGCTATTGAATCGTCCTGCGATGAAACTTCTGTTTCGGTTTGCGAGGGCAGAGAGGTGCTTTCTGTTGTTACCGATACGCAGATAGCAGAGCATAAAAAATATGGTGGAGTTGTGCCTGAAATTGCATCTCGGCGTCATACTGAGGCAATTTCAAGAATAACCAAAGAGGCTTTAAAAAACGCCAATCTTTCGTTTTCCCAAATTGATGCAGTAGCAGTAACCTTTGCACCGGGGCTTATAGGTGCATTGTTGGTAGGAGTTAACTATGCTAAGGGCTTGGCTTATTCTTTAGGTGTTCCGTTAATTCCCGTTCATCATTTAAGAAGCCATATTGCCGCTAACTACATAACCCATAAGGAATTAAAGCCGCCGTTTTTGTGCTTACTTGTTTCGGGCGGTAATAGCCTTATTGTTAAGGTTAATGATTATACAGATTTCGAAATAATCGGCAGAACGCGTGATGATGCGGCAGGCGAGTGCTTTGATAAGTCTGCGCGCGTTATGGGGCTTGATTACCCTGGTGGCGTCATGCTCGATAAAATAGCCACAGAGCCTGATTTTGTCAAGTTTCCGATGCCTTGGCCTAAGGTTGACGGTTGTCCGTTCGATTTTAGCTTCTCGGGTCTTAAAACCGCCGTTATAAACACCGCGCATAATTTAAATCAGAAGAATATTCCCATTGATGTTCCTGTGCTTTCTGCAACGGTCCGAAAACGCGTTTGCGATATTTTAATTGCAAATACTTTAGCCGCCGCAGAGCAGGAAGGGTTTACAAAAATTGTTTTAGCGGGTGGCGTTTCGGCAAACTCTGAATTAAGAAGCAGAATGACCGAGGAATGCGAGCAAAGGGGCTATGAACTATATTTCCCCGAGAAAAAATACTGTGGCGATAATGCCGCTATGGTTGGTGTCCAGGCGGGTTATGAATATGCTTCGGGCAATATTGCGGGGCCTGAACTCAACGCTGCCGCAACTATGGATATTAACTACAGAAAATAACGGAGATGTTGTTTTTGAAAAGATTGTTTTTAGGGCTTTTGGTTATTTTGAGTTTGGTTTTGTTCTGCTCCTGCACTGCCGAAACCTGTCCCGATTTGGTTGGCAAAAAGTATTCCGGTATAAAAGACCTTGACCGCTATAGTGACTATATTTTAAAGGTTGAATATAAGGAAAGCGATAAAGATGATGCAGATACCATTGTAGACCAGACTCCTGCTGCCAATGAACCTTTGCCGCTAAACAGAGAAATAACCGTTTTAGTGAGCCTTGGCGCTGAGAAAAAGGAGATTCCGGATGTTAAGGGGCTTTCCTTTGAGGCTGCAGAGAAAAAGCTTTCAGACGCAGGCTTTAAGGCGGCTTTAGTAAAGGTGGCCTCGGCGGAGGTTGCAGAAGGTTTATGCGTCGAAACCTCGCCAAAGGCGAGTGAAACGGCAATTTTAGGCTCAACAATTTCGGTTCATATAAGTATGGGAAATCAACATGAGCTGATAAAATTTATCAGCGTTGTTGGTTTAAGGCTTGCCGATGCCAAGCAAAAGATAAAGGAAGCCGGCTTTGAGGTTGGAAGCATCACTTATGTAGAAGGGGAGGAATCGGGTAAAGTTATAGAGCAGTATCCCGGTTATCATTCCTCGGTTAAAATTGCAAAAGGCTCCAAGGTTGAGCTTATTGTCGGAAAGTAGGATTATTATGGATAGAAAAGATATGGCCTCTGCCTATCATAAAAGAGGTTTTAATTGTGCTCAGTCGGTCGCATTGCCGTTTTCTAAGGAGTTGGGCTTAGAGCCCGACCTTATAACCAGAGCCATGGAGGGCTTTGGCGGCGGCAACCATGAGAATGGCCCTAAGGATAAAAGAGCCACCTATGCGCTTATAAAAGAACTGGTCAATAAATTTCGCGAGATGTGCGGTGATGATAACTGCAAAGTTATCAGAGGAATAGAAACAAAAAAGCCGCTTCTTTCATGCGATGAATGCATAAGAAACGGCGTTGAGATATTAGAACATTTATTCTCTGAAAAATCAATATAATCTCGGGTGCTTGCTTGCTAAAAGGCTATATTTAAGCTTGGTTGCCATTCCTCCTCGGATATGGCGCTCGGACTTGTTTTTTTCTAAAACAACCTTAACCTTTTTCCAAAGTATAGGGTCCTCAAGCCTCAGCCTTTCGGTAACATCTTTATGAACGGTGGATTTGCTTATTTTGAACTGTTTAGCGGTGGCGCGGACCGTAGCATCGTTTTCAATTATGTATTCGCCAAGTATGGAAGCTCTGTTTTCTACCGCATTCCTCATACAATCAACTCCAATTTTTCTGGTGTTTAATTGTATGCAAAATTTGAACATTTTATACTTTTGACAAAGAAAACTCCCATTGAAGTTTTAGGCTTCAATGGGAGTTTTAATTTATGCTCTATTTAATGCAACTAAGGTATTAGGCGATCACAAATGCACTTTTATAAAAAGCATTTGAATCAACAACTGCATCTACAGGAATTCCGTTTACAGCCTTAAGTGCTATGGTGTTACGGAATGCATATGCATCAATAGATTCAAGTTGGCTTCCAACAGCAAAGGTTACGGTATGCAACTGCTCTGAGTAGTAGAAAGAATAGCGGTCTAATTTCTTAACAGAGGCAGGGATTACGATTTCTTCAATACCTGTGTAACCGAATGCACCCTTGTTAATTGAAGCAATTGCGCTGCCCTCAGCGAAGATTACAGTCTTAAGATTATCGCATCTGTAGAAGCTGAATGCTCCGATAGAGGTAATATCCTTGCCAATTTCAACGGTAACGATTTCAGCCTTGTATTTATTCCAAGGAGCCTTACCTGCTTCGAAATCGGTCATAGCGCCGCTACCTGTGATTTTAAGAACGCCGTTGTTATAGAGTTCCCATTTAACGTTAGCACCGCAAGAGCCTTCGTATTTAACGAAAGGAGCAACTTCACGAGTGGTATATTTAATACCCTTACCGATTGCGTATTCAAGTCCGTAGCTACCCTCGGCTACTGAAAGCTCAACATTTGAGCAACCTGAGAAAGCGCTTGTATCAATAGAGGTTACACCGTTAGGAATGTAAACAGACTCTAAAGCCTTATCGTTACGGAAAGCGTAACGTCCGATAGTGGCAAGTTTGCTTCCGTCTTCGAACAATACAGTTTTAAGTGAAGCATTGTTGAACAATGCATAATCTGCAATAGATTCAACAGAAGCAGGGATTGTAATGGTTTCGATACCTGTAAGACCGAAAGCAGACTTGTTAATTGTTTTAAGTGAGCTGCCTTCTGCGAAGGTTACAGTTTTAAGAGCCTCACAACCGTAGAAGCTATATGCACCGATAGAGGCGATATCCTTG
>JAZOQD010000110.1:0-1656 GCA_045655925.1 Acutalibacteraceae bacterium
CAGACCGATTACTGCAGCAGAGGACCCCGTTGCAGCATATACCCGTTGTGTTAACGAATTTTGTGACTGATTAAGGAGAACGAAAATGGAAAGCTATAAGAGAGAATTTATTCAGTTCTTAGAGAGCGCAGGAGTGCTCAAATTTGGTGATTTTACCGCAAAGTCGGGAAGAAAAATCCCTTACTTTATCAATGCAGGCGATATTAAAACCGGCGACCAGATTTCTAAGCTCGGCGAGTTCTATGCCAAGGCTTATTTTGAAAAGGTTGGCAACAAGAGAACAGTTCTTTACGGACCCGCTTATAAGGGTATTCCGATAGCAGTTTCGGTTGCTTGTGCATTATCTAAAAATGGACTTGATGTTCCGTTCTTCTTTAACCGCAAGGAAGAAAAGGACCACGGCGAAGGCGGCGTTTTTGTTGGCTATAAGCCGCAAGAGGGCGAAGAAATCGTTATCGTTGAGGACGTTATAACCGCAGGAACTGCAATCAGAGAGAGTATGGCGATTTTATCAGGCCTTAAGGGAACCAAGGTCGCTGCAACCTTCGTTATGGTTGACCGCAAGGAAAAGGGTCAGACCGAGAAAAGCGCAATGGCAGAGGTTGGCGAGGAGTTTGGCTTCCCCGTATATTCGGTTGTTGATGTTTATGATATTATCGAGTATCTTGAAGAGGATGAGGCTAATCGCGAGAATGTTGACCGCATCAAAAAATATCTTGAGGTCAACGGTGCTAAGGCATAATAAATCATAAAACGAAAGGACTTTAATTTAATGAGAAGTCTAATTGATATTCTTGATTTAAGTTTAAGCGAAATTGATGAGCTGATAACGGTTGCAAACGATATAATTGAAAATCCTGAAAATTATAGAGAAAAATGCCGTTATAAAAAGCTGGCAACTCTGTTTTTCGAACCGTCAACCAGAACCCGTCTTTCATTTGAGGCGGCAATGATGGAATTAGGCGGCGGAGTTCTTGGCTTTTCTGAAGCAAACTCAAGTTCTGCTGCTAAGGGCGAGAGCGTTTCGGATACAATCGCGGTTGTTGGTGGCTATGCCGATATTATCGCAATGCGTCATCCTAAAGAGGGTGCTCCGCTTGTTGCATCTATGAAAAGTGATGTTCCAATTATCAACGCAGGCGATGGGGGTCATAACCACCCAACGCAGACCCTGACCGACCTGCTTACAATCAAGCGCGAAAAGGGAACCTTTGAGAATCTTACAATAGGTCTTTGCGGCGACTTGAAGTTTGGAAGAACTGTTCATTCGCTTATAGCCGCGATGTCAAGATATAAAGGCATCAAATTTGTGCTTATTTCTCCCGAAGAATTAAAGCTGCCCAGCTATGTTAAGGAATCTCATATAAAGGCTCAGGGCATTGAATATAAGCAGACAACCTCTTTAGAGGAGGTTATGCCCGAACTGGATGTTCTTTATATGACAAGAGTTCAGAAAGAGCGCTTCTTTAATGAGGAGGATTATCTCCGTTTGAAAGATAGCTATATCTTAACTCCCGAAAAACTAAAAAATGCTAAAGAAGATATGATTGTTCTTCATCCGCTGCCAAGAGTCAATGAAATATCAACTGCAGTTGATGATGATAAAAGAGCATGTTATTTCAAACAAGCAAAGTATGGTAAATATATAAGAATGGC
>JAZOQD010000111.1:0-4050 GCA_045655925.1 Acutalibacteraceae bacterium
GTTGCTCTGACGGGAGCGGCGCTGAGAAGCTCAACACCGGTTATAACGGCAACCTTACCGTCAACCTTAACCTTTGCGCCCATAAGTGTTAATTGGTCAACATATTTAAAGCGGTTATCCCAAACGCCTTCGGTCATAATGCTGACACCGTCTGCCAAGGCGAGAAGGGTAGTCATCTGCGGCTGCATATCGGTCGGGAAGCCCGGATGCGGCATAGTTAAAACATTGCAGCATTTAGGTCTGCCATCCATTTTAACGCGGACCGCTTCATCAAATTCTTCAATAGTAGCGCCAACCTCTTCAAGCTTGGCTGAAATTGATTCAAGGTGCTTAGGAATAACATTTTTTATAAGAAGGTCGCCGCCTGTTATTGCGGCGGCAATCATATAGGTTCCTGCTTCAATCTGGTCAGGGATAATGCTATAGGTTGTGCTATGCAGATAATTAACACCACGGATTTTAATAACATTGGTTCCTGCGCCCATAATATCTGCGCCCATAGAGTTAAGGAAGTTCGCAAGGTCAACAATATGGGGCTCTCTGGCAGCATTTTCAATTACGGTAAGGCCTTTTGCTTTAACTGCGGCGAGCATAATATTAACAGTTGCTCCAACCGAAACCTTATCAAGATAAACCGAACCGCCGATAAGCTCTTTTGCATAGGCATTAACCATACCGCCATCAATAGTAACGGTGGCGCCTAAGGTTTCAAAGCCTTTAATATGCTGGTCAATAGGGCGAACGCCAAAATCGCAACCGCCCGGAGGGGCAACCTTTGCCTTGTTAAAGCGGCCGAGCATTGCGCCGATAAAATAACTGCTGGCTCTCATTTTAGTTGACATTGATGCGGGCAACATAAAGGAGTTGATTCCGGCAGGGTCAATCTCAACGGTGCTGTTATCGATAACCTTAACGCTTGCGCCTAATTCATATAATATACGAACGATAACGTTAACATCCGAGATGGAGGGAACGTTTTCAATTCGACAAATTTCGTCACACAAAAGGACCGCAGGAAGTATAGCAACGGCGGCATTTTTAGCGCCGCTTACCGAAACTTCGCCTTTGAGGCGGTTTCCTCCGTTCACGATAATTTTTTCCACAGGATGCACTCCCAACTCAAAAGTTTTAAACAAGGGAACTTAACAAGATTATTATTGCCGTTTAAGTCGAACAATAATGTTGGCAAAAAATTAAAATAATATCATTTTGCCTAACGCATATATGAACTCACATTATAAAATATCACAGAATAATTATACACAATAAACCGCTGTTTGTCAAACATATTATCAACATATGCTAACATAACAGCGGTTTTTTTACAATATTTTGTGTTTTTAATGAAATTATAACTCGTTTCGACCCTCTAAAGCGCGTGAAAGAGTGACTTCATCGGCATATTCAAGGTCACTACCAACGGGAATACCGTAGGCTAAGCGGGAAACCTTTATTCCCATAGCCTTAACAAGCCTTGAAATATAGCTTGCGGTGGCTTCGCCCTCAACGGTGGGGTTGGTGGCAACGATTATTTCGTTAACTTCACCCGAGGAGAGCCTTGACATAAGCTCGCGTAGTTTTATCTGCTCGGGGCCTATTCCGTCAAGAGGGGAAATAGCGCCGTGCAACACGTGGTAAAGGCCCTTGTATTCTCTTGTTCTTTCAAAGGCGAGAATATCCTGCGGGTCCTCAACAACGCAGATGACACTACGGTCGCGGTCAGAGGATGAGCAGACCGAACATATTTCACCGTCAGTCAAATTCTGGCAAACGGTGCAATACCCGATTTTAGATTTAGCATCTAAAAGAGCGTCAGCAAATTTTTGCGCCATATTATCCTGCCTTGTTATAACATAGTAGGCAAGGCGTCTCGCAGTTTTTTTGCCGATGCCGGGCAAACGCTGAAACTGCTCGATAAGCTTTTCGAGCGATGAGGGAGAATTCATAATCAGAATAACCCAGGAATATTAAGTCCGCCGGTGATTGCGCCCATCTCGCGAGAACTTGTTTCATCAATATTGCGGATAGCCTCATTAACTGCGATAGTAATAAAGTCCTCAAGCATTTCAATATCTTGGGGGTCAACTGCTTCAGGGTCAATAGTTATTTTCTTCATTTCATGCTTGCCGTTGAAGGTAACCTCAACAATACCGCCTCCGGCAGAGGCAGTAAACTCACGCTCTTCAATATCTGCCTGAAGGTTTGCCATATCCTCCTGCATTTTCTGAACCTGCTTCATCATAGCTGCCTGGCTCTGATGATTAGCTCCGGGAATTCTTGCTTTCATAATATCACCTTTAAGTTTTTATTATTCTTTAGGGACCTGAAGTTTTTCCAAAGCGTCAATAACGCTTTGCAACGGGTCATCCTCTTGTTTTACTTCTGCTGCTTTATATGGTCCTAAGCGGAAAGCTCTTCCTACCACCGACATCACAGCAGACTTTATCTGCTGACGGTAGATAGGGGTATCGCTTCGCATAAGGGAAAAGAATTGGTCGTTAGCGCAATCGATAAGCAAAAGATCGCCATTTACATATGCTTTTGAACCGTTTAATGTTGCTGCCAACAAAGGAGCCGATTTCTGCAGTTCTGCCAAAACATCCTCCCAAGCCTCAAATAAGGCTTCGGCAGGATGGGGATTTGCGGGTTCTTTCTCTTCTTCTTGCTCAATTATTTCTTCAGGAATTTTTTCAATTACTACTGCTTCTTCTACGACGGGCTCTGTAATTTCAGGCTCGGGCAGTTCTTCCTTTATAGGAGCAGGGGAGGAATATTTCAAAGTGCGCTCAATGCGCTCGATTCTATCAAGCAACGCCGCAACTGAAGTATCAAGGGCAGGAGTGCAAAGCTTGACGATTGCGGTTTCTGCCTCAATTCTGCGGTTTTGATTGGTCATTCTATCGAGCGTTTCGGTAAATACCGAAATTGCATTAACGATACCTTCAATCGAAGATTCTTTGGCCTGAAAAACGATTTGCTCGAGCATTTTTGGCGCGCAAACGATAAGCGAGCTTGGGTCAGCAACTGTTTTTGCAACCATTAAATTGCGATAATGGTTAATCAGCTCTGAAATGAGTCTCTGCAAATCAACTGCGTTTTTATGAAGCTCGTCTATTTTTTTGAGAGCCCCTGCGCAGTCATTTTTCATGATATAGTAGGCAAGCTCTAAAAGATAACTGTTGCCTGCCAATGAACAAACACTAAGCACATCTTCATCGGTTATATTATTGGTTCTTGCGGCGCAAAGGTCTAAGGTTGATAAAGCATCGCGCATTCCGCCGTCAGACAATGCGGCTATCATATCAGCCGCAGATTTCTCTATTGTAAAGCCCTCTTTGGAAGCAACCTCTAAAAGCCTATTCGATATAACATCAGCAGAAATTCTTTTAAAATCAAATCTCTGGCAACGAGAAAGAATGGTTGCGGGTAATTTATGAACCTCAGTTGTTGCGAGGATGAATATAATATGCTTTGGTGGCTCCTCAAGGGTTTTTAACAGAGCGTTAAAGGCGCCGGCAGAAAGCATATGCACCTCGTCTATAATATAAACACGATATTTAGCACTGGTAGGGGTATAATTAACCTGCTCGCGCAAATCGCGGATATTATCAACACCATTATTAGATGCGGCATCGATTTCGGTAATATCGAGAACATCACCCGCCTCAATGGCTTTGCAGGAGGGGCATTCACAACAAGCATCACCGTCTAAAAGAGATAAACAGTTGACCGCTTTAGCGAGTATCTTTGCGCAGGTTGTTTTACCGGTTCCTCTTGAACCCGTGAACAAATAGGCATGGAAAATCTTGCCCGAACGCAATTGATTTTTCAAAATATCGGTAATATGCTCCTGACCAACAACATCAGAAAAGCTGTTTGGACGGTATTTTCTATATAACGCCTGATACAAAACCGATACACCCCTTAACTTTCAAAAATATTGCGCCATCGGGCGCACGAACGACCGAGTTTGCTGCGGCACACGGGAGTTCCCGCTTAATGCTGCTCGGTTCCCCGCCTGACATGGTTCACGGCACCCCGTCGCACAGG
>JAZOQD010000112.1:0-18811 GCA_045655925.1 Acutalibacteraceae bacterium
TTCATTTTGCAAGTCCTCCTTATACGAGCGCCAGAGCCGAAATGAAGGTTTGCAAGCTTCTTTCTAAGGTTGCAAAATATAGCGGCCCCATCCCTCTTACAATTATTCCATTTACTGAAATTCAAGAGGAAATTGCAAAGAACTGCAAAGAAGAATATTTCACTTTGATTATGCGCCGCTTTATGATGCGTCTTGCCGAAAAGGTTGCACTTCATAACAAATGTCAGGCACTAATCACCGGTGAAAGCTTAGGTCAGGTTGCAAGTCAGACTTTGCCTGCTTTAGCCGTTACCAATTCAGTAACAACTATGCCTGTCCTTCGCCCCTTGATTGGTATGGATAAGGATGAGATAGTTGAAATATCAAGAAAAATTGACACATTTGATATTTCAATAGAGCCTTATGAGGATTGTTGCACCGTTTTTACTCCCAAGCATCCTAAAACAAGACCGGAGCTTCATAAATGTGAGGCTGAAGAAGCGGCGCTTGATATAGAAGGTCTTGTTGAGCGCGCATTTTGTGGCGCAACCTTTAAAATGATAATGGAATAGGTTAGGCAAAACAATCCTGTTTCGACAAACTACAATCATTATAGATTAGGTGTTTTATGAAAGCAGAAATTATCGCAGTTGGAACTGAGCTTTTGCTCGGTAATATTGTTAATACGAACGCGCAATATTTGTCAAAAGAGCTTGCAGCTTTAGGATATGATATGTATTATCAATCAGTTGTCGGCGATAATTTTGAACGCGCAACCAACGTTATTAAGGACGCTGTTAACAGAAGCGATATTGTTCTTATAACGGGCGGTTTAGGGCCTACACCCGATGACCTCTCAAAAGAAGCCGCCGCCAAAGCATTAGGACTTGATTTGTGTTTAAACAAGGAATGCTTAAAGCAAATTGAAAACTATTTTACAAAAAGCGGCAGAAAAATGAGCGATAACAATCGCAAGCAGGCGCTTTTCCCTAACGAGCGTTGCGTTATATTCGAAAACCGCAACGGAACTGCCCCCGGCTGTGCTATGATAGCTCAAAACGGCTCAGAGGTTTTACTGATGCCGGGTGTTCCAAGAGAGATGAAGATGATGTTTGAGCAACAAATCAAGCCTTATCTTCTCAAAAAGACTGACAAAACCATTTATTCCGAGAATGTATTAGTGGCAGGTATTGGCGAATCAATGCTAACCTCCTTAATCCCCGAATATATTGACAGCGCCGATCCAACAGTTTCGCCCTATTGCAAAACAGGTTTAGTAACCTTAAGAGTTACATCGGCCGATAAGGATGAAGCCGCCGCAAAGCAAAAATGCGATAAAACTGTTAATGAATTGAAAAATATCCTCGGCAAGAATGTCTGCGGAGTTAATGTAAAGAGTTTAGAAAGTGTTGTAGTTGAACAACTTAAAGCAAAAAAGCTTCACCTTGCAACCGCCGAATCTTGCACAGGCGGTATGCTCTC
This sequence comes from Acutalibacteraceae bacterium, assembly GCA_045655925.1. Taxonomy (GTDB): domain Bacteria; phylum Bacillota; class Clostridia; order Oscillospirales; family Acutalibacteraceae; genus UMGS172. Next base: position 1,462 of record JAZOQD010000112.1, read on the forward strand.
AAAAGCTATAACCTCGGTTCCCGGCGCATCGGAGGTTTTTGATTTTGGTGCTACGACCTATTCAAACGATATGAAGCAGAAGCTGCTTTTGATTGACCTGAAAATTATTAAAAGCTATGGCGCAGTAAGCCCTGAAACCGCCGTTAATATGGCAAAAGGCATTTTAAATTATGCCAATGCAGATATCGGTGTTGGAATAACAGGAGTTGCAGGACCCGGATGCAGCGAGAATAAGCCGGTAGGCTTAGTTTATATCGCTCTTGCCGATAAAGAAAGCGCCTGGGTTATGAAGCTTAATGTAACGGGTGCTACTAATGACCGAGATAAAGTAAGAGAAAGCGCGACGGTTAATGCACTTAATATGATAAGAAGATATTTAACCTATTTACCTAATAAAATGCCCAATGAAACAAATTTTAACAACCCTATTCCCTATAAGCCTGAAGAGACAGCGCTGAGTGAATTAGCTATTAAAGGAGTTTAGTATGAACGAGTTTGAAAACAAGAATCCTAATAAAGAATCAGAGCCCGAAAGCTCATCAGGGAAAATAATGTATGTTCCTGATAAGGAAGTTTTAAACATGGGCAAAAAGATAAATAAAGAAAAGAAAAAGGCCGAAAAAGTTAAGGCAGAAAAGCCCAAAAAGGAAAAGTCTCCTAAAGACCCAAACAAGAAATTCTCCTTTAAAGAGCTTTTTGGCAAAATAATTTTCTTTATTAAAAACATTATTCCTAAGAAAACAGATGATAAGAAAACCTTGATAATCAAAATCGTTGCTATTGTTGCGGCAGTTGCTATTGTAGCTTCTGCGGTTTATCTCGTTTTCTATTTTACAGATTTAAAGGCTCAGGATGCCGCTATTGATGATATCAGAAATATCTATGAGCTCAATCGCGATGATTACACCTATAACGAAGAAGGTCAGTTCTCAAAGTTTGATGTTTTAAAAGCTCAAAACAGTGATATTGTTGGTTGGGTTAACATTCCCGGAACTCAGCTTGATAACCCCGTTTATCAGACTGTTGATAACGATTATTATATAACCCACGATATGAACCACGAAACTAACAGCTACGGTTCTCTCTTCCTTGATTACCGTTGCAAGATTGACCCCAAGGCGCTTACTCAGAACCAGATAATTTATGGCCACAATATGCGTTATGGCGCTATGTTCGGCGAGCTTGATAAATATCGCGATGGCTTAAAGGGTAACCTACAACACTATTCCGCAAACCCGATTATCACTTTTGACTCGCTTTATGAATCAAGAAAATACAAAATTTTCGCCATTATGATTGTTGATACAACAACCGATAACACCTTTGGTTATGATTTTAGCGCATACCGCTCTAATTTTACTACTCAGTCAGATTTTGTTTTCTGGGCTGAATGTTGCAAGCAGCGCAGCTTGATTGACACTTATGTTGATGTTAAGCCTTATGACGAGGTTATAACCCTTTCAACCTGCTGCTATGACTATACCGATGCCCGTCTTGTTCTTGTTGGCCGTCTTGTCCGCGAGGGCGAGGACCCCGAGGTTGAAGTTGAAAGAGCAGAATTAAATTCTGATGTTATTTTCTCAAAAAACTTATATAAGCGCAAAGGCTGGTCGGTTCCTAAGGTTGAGCCTCCCGTTGTAAGCGTTTACGATTAATTCCGTTTAAACATTTTAAAGAAAGGAAGTCGAATTCGATGGCAAATGATGTAAAGATTGAAATTTTATATTATAAAACCAATTGCGATATTTCCCTAGAATTCGGCATTCGAGGCAACTATCCGATAAGACTGCTTTCCTCCGTTTGTGATAGTTCAACAAGCTTTTTGCATAACTTTAAGCGCGCATTACAAAGAAGTGAGATAATAATTACCGTTGGCGGATATGACGGTGTAACCTATCTGCCGGTTCTTATTGCCAAAGCAGTTGGTGCAAGCTGTGTTTTACCTAATTATAAATCACTCAACATTATCGCAGGTAAAGATTACCCTATCCCTGAATCTGCAATAGCATTAGCCCCTAAAAGCCGCAATTTTGCAGGTTTTATATTGGAAAGCGGCCCACAGTCGATTATCAGTCTTAACAACGATAAAAAAACCAGAATTGAAACGGTTAATGAATTGGTTTCAAAATACATAACCGAATATAATAACTATTTTAAAATCCAAAAGAAATCTCCTGCTTTCAAACCTGTAAATAACCAAGAGATTTCTAATGAAACTGTTTTAAACATAAAAGAAATTGCCGCAGAAACTGCAGCAGCCTTTAATAATAATGAAATCCCTACCGAATTTGAGGATATTTCATCTATAATCGAATCAAAAAGTGAAGTTTTAGAAAGCATTACCCCACCCGATACAACCACTAAGATTATCGAAGCAACAATAGAAACACCGGTTGAGGAAACACCTCAGGAAGCTGTTATAACAGAAACCGTTGAAGAGCCATTAGTTACTGAAGTATCTCAAGAGCCAAACGAGGAATTGCCCGAAGAACCAACCGTAGAATTAACTGAATCGGTCAATCTTTTCACTGTTAACGAGTCCTTAGATAATGACGATGAAATCGAAAAAATAGCTCAGAAATATAAGCGGCCTTTAACAGATACCGATATAAATATTTTTGATATTCCCGAAACAAAAAATAATAAGCCTTTAAAAACAAGGCCTCAGTCGCGTTATATGCGCGTATTATGCATTATTCTTTCGGCTGCGGTTATTTTAAGCGTTGTATTTGGTTACTTTAATTTAAACCAAGAAAAAGAGCCTGTTCAATTAGGCTTCTATGAGGCTTGCACGGAAATTTATAATCAGCATCGTTTAGATAATCCTTCAATATTATTTTCAAAGCTCAAAGAGCTTAACCCAAATATTAAGTATTGGCTTAATTCAGATACTAACAGTATAAATCTGCCTGTTATTGAGGCTGATGGTGATTTAGAAGCTGTTATAAATACTGCACCAAGCAATAGCTATCCTGATAATAACTCGGTTATTATCAAGGATTCCGAGGATGAAAATCTTATTATTTATGGTTCGGCTAATGATAATGCGGCATTCTCTCCCCTTTTACAGTTCTTTAATGCTGATAAAGCATTAAATACCTCTTATTTTGTTTTGAAAAGCCAGGACAACAGTTATATATGGAATGTTTTTTCAGCGTTCACAAGGACGCTCGCAGGCGATTTTGACTACTTGAATATTGGCGAAAGCTATACCGAATATTTAAACAAGCTTTCTTCCCTTTCACTGATTAACAACTATACAACGCCCGACCATAGAAATCCTATTTTGATGCTTATCGGCATTAAGGATAGTGAGCAGTATATAGTTGTTGCAACGCTTGATAATTCGTTTTCTGATAACGATATTTCAAGCACACCTGACACTGATATAGTTTTGGGCGAGAATGATTCGAATGTTAGCTTTGTTGATAAAACTGACGAAGCCGAAAAAGAATCCGAAAATGAAGTTCAAAACCCGGGAGATACAAACATTGTTATTCCCACCGTTTCTTCTAAACCCTCGTCAACAACCGATACCTCCTCAAAATCTCCAACAACTTCTAAAACAAGCTCGGTTGCTAATACCTCTTCTAAAATCAGCACAACTGTCAGTTCAACCGCTTCCTCAACAGTTTCTAAAACGGAATCAACGGTAACTTCGTCAGCCGTTTCATCGGCAGTTTCATCTACACCTCCAAAGCCTACGGTCGACCCCGTTCTTACTTGGGATTTAAACTTAACTGTTACAAACGGCGGTAAAACAATTACTGGAACAGCATCAGAAATTGTTGCTATGACTATAGAGGCCGAAATGGGTTCACATTATCCTATAGAGGCTTTAAAGGCACAGGCAGTAACTGCATATAACTGGTTAATCTGCAACGGTGCAAACACCGGTAAAAACCCCTCAATACCTATGAAGGCTGCTAAGGCAAGAGCAATTGAGGCAGTTGCCGCGGTTAAAGGTAATGTTGTTATACACGACAGTAAAATCGCCGCAACCAACTATTATGCTTGCTCTGCAGGTAAAACTGCAAGCAACCAGCATATTTGGCAGTATAATAACTGGCAGAATACTCAGCCCATTCCCTACCTACAGAGCGTTGATTGCTCGGTTGATGAGTCGGTATCAGGCTTTAAGACAACTACAACCTATTCCTCAGAAACGGTTAAAGCCCTTATTAAAGATAAGTTGGGTATTGATGTTAGCAATATGCCGAAATCTGAATGGATAGTTCCAAGAATTTATGACAGTAATAATCTTTACTGCGTTCGCGTAATGATAGGCGGAATCGATTTTCAGGGCCAGCATTTGAGGACCAAGCTTTTCGGTTACTATTCAAGCTCATATAAACAAGGTCTTCGCTCATCAGCATACACCGTTACCTACAACGAAAGCGACGATACATTTACCATCGTCTGCAAGGGTTGGGGTCATGGCGTTGGTCTTAGCCAATACGGCGCAAGAAGCTATGCGAATAATGGTTGGGACTATGAGAAAATATTATTGCATTTCTTCCCAGGAACTACTATTGTTAAACATTAAGAGGTGAATTATGGTAGAGTCATTTATGGAATTGCTTCAAGGTTTACCTAAGGAGCTTATTGTATTCATCATTTCAATTCTTCCTATTGTTGAACTGCGCGGCGGTTTGATTGCCGCATCAATATTAGGTGTTCCATGGCATATCGCATTTCCTATATGTGTTATTGGAAATATGCTTCCCATCCCTTTTATACTTCTTTTCATAAAGCAAATTTTCAAAATTCTCAGAAAGTGGCCTGTTTTTAAGACTATAATTCCAAAGCTTGAGAAAAAAGCGGGTGAAAAAGGAAGCCTGATTAACAAGGGCAGATTGATTGGATTATATTCCTTTGTTGCAATACCCTTGCCCGGCACAGGCGCTTGGATGGGCGCTTTGGTTGCAACCATGCTCGATATCAGAATAAAACACTCATTTCCTCTTATCTTCTTAGGTGTTTTGACTGCAGGAATTATAATGTCTGTGTTAAGTTACTTTATACCGGGTTTGTTTTTCTAATAATTTTAGGAAATAAAAAAAGCCCCGTGCCAAAAGCACGGGGCTTAAATTTTTCTTAATTATTTAAGAACTTCAAGGATAGTATCATACTCATCATCATTTAAGTTAGCTGAAGAAATGGTGCTGAGAATATCTTCTGCTGCATTATCCTTCTTGTCATCGCCGAGACCGGTTGCAACAACGGTAATGCGCATTTCATCATCAAGAGTCTCATCAAGCTGAGCACCCCAGATAATAGTTGCATCGGGATGAGCCATATTGGAGATGATGGTAGAAGCCTGCTCAACCTCTTCAAGACCGATATCCATAGAACCGGTAATGCTAATGATAACACCACGAGCATTTTCCATAGTGGTCTCGATAAGCGGGCTGGAAACTGCAGCCTGAGCTGCTGCCTCTGCTTTATCACGGCCGGTTGCCTTGCCAACGCCCATATGAGCATAGCCTGCATCCTTCATAACTGCGGTAACATCAGCAAAGTCAAGGTTAACCATTGCGGTAACATTGATAAGCTCTGAAATACTCTGAACGCCCTGACGGAGAACATCATCAGCGATATCAAATGCATTCTTAAGAGTAATCTTCTCCTGAGAAACAAGTTTAAGTCTCTCATTGGGGATAACGATTAAGCTATCTACATGCTCGCGGAGAGCTTCGATGCCCTGCTCAGCCTGCTTCATTCTTCTGTTACCTTCAAATGCGAAAGGCTTGGTTACGATACCAACGGTTAAAATGCCAAGCTCTTTAGCAATCTGAGCAACAACGGGAGCTGCGCCGGTTCCGGTGCCGCCGCCCATACCTGCAGCGATAAATACCATATCTGCATTGCGGAGAGCTGCTGCGATTTCTTCCTTAGATTCCTGAGCAGCGTTTTCACCCTTATCGGGGCTGGCGCCTGCGCCCTGACCCTTGGTAAGCTTCTCACCAATCTGAATCTTATGATTTGCTTTAGAAAGCAATAAAGCAGCCTTATCAGTGTTGATAGCTAAAAACTCAACACCCTTTACGCCGGAATCAACCATGCGGTTAACAGCGTTACCGCCGCCGCCGCCAACACCGACTACTTTAATTTGAACAACATCAGCAGTATCTTTATCAATTTCGAATGCCATTTTTATCATCCTCTCAATCTTTTACATCAGTTGCTATATATACATATATTGCCGTGATAATTTTATCATACTAATATATAAAATGCAAGAATATTTTACTAAATTTATTAAAAAATATGCCATATTTAGTTATTTTTTTCTAAATTTCCATAAAAATGCGCGATATGTTGAGTAATTTCCTCGTAAATAACGCTTGTTTTCTTATTTTCAAGTGTCCAGGAGTCTAAATATATTTTTGATTCAATATCTTTATCAACGGTCACGAGCATCGCTTTTAGGTGATTTATCTTGTTTTGGAAATGATTTCTACTGCCAAAACTAACATATATTTTGTCCTCAAGCAGTGCCGAAACGGCGACTGTGCTTGTAACATCAAAAGCGGTAACCCTTAGTTCAGAATCGTTTGCAAGTTTAATCAATTCAGTCAAAATATTTTGCTGTTCTCTATCGGTAATTGTTACCGTTTCGCCTAAAACAACACTGCTGGCACTTACGCCTTTAATAAAAATAAGGTCTTCTCTTCTCTTTTCTTCGATCGAGAGTGCCTTGAAATTTTCATCAACAGTAACTAACTTTCCGCTAGTCTCAATAACTGCAAACTCAACTGCAGGAACTATATTGATATTAACTGTATTCGGGAAAGCTTTAGTAACAACAGCTTCCTTAATATATGGTAAGCCTTTTTCTAATTTATCAGAAATCTTACTATTATTTAACCTCAAAAGGTTCTGCCCGTCTTTAATACCGGCGGTATTTATCACAGCTTCCTGACTGTATATACTCTCGCCCGAAACATTAACGCTCTCAACTTCAAAAAACACAGTTAGCGACAAAACTGCGAGAACCGAAATTAAAAACAAGGCAAGCATAGCAAAGAACGCCGGTCTTAAAGCCTTTCGGCGCTTCCTTTTAGTATTCTTTTTGGTAGATTTAGGCTTTGATTGCTTATCGTATTCTACCTTCATTTTAAAACTCCTCGAATTTTAATCTATCCTTATTATATCTGCACCGAGCAGATTTAATCCGTCCTCTAACTTATAATAGCCTCGGTCAATGTAATGAACATTTTTCACTAAGGAAGTCCCCTCAGCCTTCATGGCCGCTATAACAAGCGCCGCGCCACCTCTTAAATCCATTGCTACAACCTCTGCTGAGTGTAACTTTTTAACACCGCTTATTATAGCAACTCTTCCAACCGTCTTTATTGATGCACCAAGTCGACGCAACTCATCAATATACTTAAATCGGCTATCAAATATGTTTTCAATGAAAACGCTCGTTCCAAAAAGAACGGTTGCTAACGCTACCGCGAGCGGTCCGGCATCAGTCGGGAAACCGGGATACGGCTGGGTTGAAACCGAGCCAAAAGCCTTAAGGCTACCGCTTGAATTTATTGTAACAGACGTATTATCAGTTTTTATTTCACAACCTGTATCTTTAAGGGTTGAAATAATCGGTAATAAGTGTTCAGGATTAGCTCCGTTAAGGCAAACACTTCCTGAACAAGCCGCTGTTGCACAAAGATATGTTGCGGCAACTATTCTATCAGGCATAACAGTATATTCTGCGCCTTTTAATCTTTTAACACCGATGATTGTTATTTTATCTGTCCCCGCACCCTCTATTTTAGCGCCGCAAAGTTTAAGAAAATCGCACAAATCAGCAATTTCGGGCTCACGAGCGGCATTGGTAATAACGGTTGTGCCGTTTCCTGTTGCAGTTGCAAGAATTATATTTTCAGTTGCACCAACGCTTGGGAATGAAAGATGTATTTCAGTTCCTACGGCACCGTTTGGCATTCTGCAAATGATTTTTCCACCAATACATTCTATTTCTGAGCCTAGTCTTTCAAAAGCATCTAAATGCAAATCAATCGGTCTTGGTCCTAATTCACAACCACCGGGCAGACTCATTGATGCACTTCCGCTTTTAGCTGCAACTGCACCCATAAATACAATTGACGAGCGCATTTCCCTCATCAGATACTCGGGTATATCATTACCATAGCACCCTTCTGAATGAACGGTCACGGTATTACCCGACACTTCACACCTGCAGCCCAAATGTTCCAATATTTTTATAGAAATCAAAACATCGGAAAGCATCGGACAATTATGTAGAACACTGACACCCTCCGAAAGAAATGTTGCGGCAAGTAAGGGTAAAACGCTGTTTTTAGCGCCCGGAAGCCATATGCTTCCTTTTAATTTATTTATATGATTAACCTTAAAGCAGGACATAGTATGCACCTCGATACATACTATGTTAAACTCAAAAAAATGCTAATTTAAATGTTTAAAACACATTCAGCAATTCGGCGGTCGGCATCATTTACAGCCGATTCCTTAGCTTTTTTCGCCATTTCTCTGATAACCTTTTTATCAGCGAAAAGTTCGCCTAAAATATTCAATAATGCACCACCGCTTAAATCTTTTTCCTCGATCAAATCGGCAGCACCGATATTTTTAAGCGTTAAAGCATTATAATACTGATGATTTTCAGCAACATAGGGCGACGGAATAAGAATAGACGCCTTTCCGCAAACCTGTAATTCGTTTATAGTCATTGCCCCTGCGCGACCGATAACAATATCAGCAGCAGCAAGCATAACATCCATATTATCAATATACTCAAAAACCTGATTTTTAGGGTCAAGCGAATTATGACCAATCTCGCCAAGTCTTTTTAAGAAAGCTTCATAACCGAACTTGCCTGTTGAATGCAGAATATAGTATTTATTATTATCCATATTCCACTTAATAACCTCGAGCATAGCCTCATTTAGCGCTCTTGCTCCAAGGCTACCGCCAAAGGACAGAACAACATTAGCATTCATAGGAATACCAAGTTTTTTTCTTGCCTCAGTTTTAGTTAATGAGGTCAACGCGCTTCTAATGGGGTTTCCGGTTATAACGGGGGGATTTTTGCAGTTTAATCTGTTTGCCGCATCCTCGTTAACAACCATTACCCTATCAACAACCGATGCCAACATTTTTATTGTTACACCGGGGAAAGAATTGGCCTCATGAACGGCAGTTTTTATACCTAATTTCGCTGCTTCTCTTAATACGGGACCGCAAACATATCCGCCCGTTCCAATAACATAATCGGGCGCTAATTTTTTAAGCAGCTTTCTTGATGCAATTGATGAAGTGAAAACCTTGCATACTGCACTAATGTTTTTGAAAATATTTTTAACCGACAACGAGCGCTGAAAGCCTGCAACATCAATTGTATAAAAATCATAGCCGCTATTGGGGACAAGGCGGCTCTCAAGACCCTTCTTGGTGCCGATAAAGCTTATTCTGCAATCAGGATATATTTTTTTGAAATACCCTGCAACTGCTATTGCGGGATTTATATGGCCGGCAGTTCCGCCGCCTGCAAAAACTATATGCATCTATTTACACCTCAAAGCGTTTCCTTTTTATTACTCATTCTCGAGATTGACAATATAACTCCCATTTCAAGCAGTAATATTACGAGCGATGTTCCGCCGTAGCTGAAGAACGGAAGGCTGATACCTGTGTTAGGTATTGTATTGGTTACAACTAAAACATTAAGGGCCATTTGAAGTCCCACCTGGAAGGTAAGTCCGAGTGCTAAAAGCGAGCCGAATTTATCCGGCGCTCTCATAGCAATCACAAAGCCTCTCCACATCAAGAAGCAGAAAAGCAGAATTATAATAAGTGCGCCGATAAGGCCCAATTCCTCACAAACTATTGAAAAAATAAAATCATTGTGCGGTTCGGGAACCCAAAGGTATTTTTGTCTTGACTGACCGAGGCCTTTGCCCCAAAGTCCGCCGGTTCCAACCGCTAAAAGTGACTGAATAGTCTGATACCCCTCACCTCTTGGTGCTGCCCAAGGGTCAAGCCAGAAGGTTATTCTGTCCTCTGCATATTTTATAACACCGCTAAGCAAAGCGGCAACACCGCCAGCGCCAATTATTCCGATAATTGAAAGATGACTTAATTTTGTTCCACCAACAAACATCATAACAATGCCGATTATAAAAATGAGAATAGTTGCCGAAAGATGCGGCTCTAAAACAACAAGCACGCAAACTACGCCGACAAGCGATAAAAGGAATAAAAAGCCGAATTTAAAGCTTTTCATAAGCTTCTGATTTGCGGCAATTAAATGAGCAAGCAGTAATATTACCGCAAATTTTGCAAATTCTGAGGGTTGAAAGTTAATGGGGCCAACCGAGAACCAACGTTTAACACCTGAGCCTGCAACCATTGGCGGCAAAATAAGCATTACAGTCAAGAAAATAACCATTACTAAATAAAAAGGAACAGCAAGCTTGCGAAGAATATGGTAATCAATTCTCGAAACGAGAAGCATAAATAAAACTCCGCCGACAGCAAATATCGCCTGTTTTGCGATAAAATAATAGTTATTTCCGTAATTAGTATAAGCAAAAACATAGCTTGCCGAGAAAAGCATAACTAAGCCGGTAAGCAGAATTATCATCAAGAGAAAGAAAAAAGTAAGGTCCATTTTTCCACTTATAAAAATTCCCGAAAAAAGACTATTTTTGCTATTTTCTTTTTTTATGGACATTTTGGGAGCCTCCTTTTTTCTTCTTGTTTTAAATAAGTTTAACTGCAACAACGCAAATTGCCGAGCAAATAGCGGTCACCAAAGAGAATACAACAACAATTTTTTCTTCACTCCAACCGCTTTTTTCAAAGTGGTGATGAATCGGGCTCATTTTAAAGAGTCTTTTCTTTGTTTTCTTAAAATATATAACCTGAAGCATAACTGATAATGCCTCTATAAGATATATAAGACCGATAAGAATAAGGAAAACCGGTCTATCAACCGCAAAAGAAAGTGCCACAACCATTCCGCCAAGGAACATTGAGCCTGTATCGCCCATAAATACCTTTGCAGGATGCCAGTTCCAAACAAGGAAGCCTACTAATGCACCTGCAACTGCCGCAGAAATAGTATTTGCCCCCTCAAAGCCTAAAGCGCCTGCAATAAGCATAAAAGCAAGAGCAACAACGGTAGTTACGCTTGATGCCAAGCCGTCAATTCCGTCGGTTAAATTAACCGCATTGGTAAATCCATAAATAAAGAAGAATGCTATAGGCCAGAATATAAGGCCTGCACCTGAAACTATATTAACATCGCCCAAAAAAGGAATATATGTTGTTTTAAGACCTGCCAAAGCAAGTGCACAAAGGTATGCCGCTGTAACAACAGACTGGAAAATTGTTTTCTGTAATGCTGTAAGGCCTAAATTGCGCTTTTTAACAACCTTGATATAGTCATCAAAAAATCCGATAAGACCCATACCAACCGCAAGGCCAAGACCTGCAAACAATTTTGTGAAGCCAAGGCTGTTAGAAAGTTCTAATTTAAGTTCTCCGCCCAAAATGCCGTTAACACCGAATCCCGCAGCCACGCCGACAAGCGTTCCTATTGCAAACAGAATGCCGCCCATTGTGGGAGTTCCTTGCTTTGATTTATGCCAATCGGGGCCCTCATCGCGAATAGTTTGGCCAAATTTTAATCTTTTAAGTAAGTTAATAACGGGAACACCAAACGCCCAAACAACTATAAATGCTAAAAGTGCCGCAATCGCAGGAATAAAACCCCTCATATTTTACCATCCCTTCAGAGATTTTAATATTTAATTATTCCATTATAGACTTTTTAATGCCTCAGCAACAATCTCACGCTCATCAAGATGAATTGTGCCCGTTTTTAAAATCTGATATGTCTCATGACCCTTACCGGCCAAAACTATTATATCATCTTTATCTGCCATTTGTATAGCCCTGTTTATTGCTTCAATTCTGTTTTCAATAACTGTATATGGAGTTTTTCTTTCATTCAAGCCAACTAAAATATCCTCGATAATTGCCATTGGCTCCTCGGTTCTTGGGTTATCGCTTGTAACAATAACATAATCGGCATATTCTGCCGCAACAGCGCCCATTTTGGGTCTCTTGGTTTTATCACGGTCTCCACCGCAGCCGAAAACACAAATAAGACGATTTTTTTCATACTCTGAAAAGCTTTTTAATATATTTTCAAGTCCATCAGGAGTATGAGCATAGTCAATGATAACTGTGAAATCTCTGTTAGTGGGAACAACCTCTGCTCTACCCTTAACTCCTGTCATTTTAGAAATTGCCAATGCCACAGTTTCAAGGTCAATTCCAAGTTCTAACGCTGCTGCTGCAGCTGCCATTGTATTATAAGGAGTAAACTTTCCGCCAATCATAGTTTTTATTCTCTGCAGATTGCCTATACCCGATAGCAGATACTCTGTTCCGTCGGGTCTTAACCTTATATCCTTGGCGGTATAATCAGCTTCATCACTTATTGCCGAATAAGTCACACTTTTACAGGTTAAACCATCATTAAACGCAGAATAATAGCTATCATCCATATTAAGAATGGCGGTTTTTGCATTTAAAAACAGTTTTTTCTTGGCGTTCATATAATTTTCCATTGTTATATGATAATCAAGATGGTCTTGAGTTAAATTGGTGAAAATAGCAACCTCAAAATCAATGCCATAAACTCTGTTTTGGTCTAATGCGTGGGAGGAAACCTCCATAACACAGTATTCACATCCCGCCTTTAACATAAGCGCAAACATTGAATTAAGCTCATATGAGCTCGGTGTTGTATTTTTAGAGGGTAAAACCTCATCGGCTATAACATTTTGAATTGTTCCTATTAGGCCAACCTTTTTGCCGCACTCCTCTAAAATCTGCTTAATCATATAGGAAACCGAGGTTTTTCCGTTAGTTCCCGTAACACCGATAACCTTTAATTTTTTAGCAGGGTTATTAAACCAGTTTGCACTCATCTCGGCAAACGCGATTCTTGTATCCTTTACAATTATCTGATTATCTAATCCCAAATCTTTTTGAACAATGATTACAGCGGCACCCTTATCTAAAGCATCATTTGCAAACTTATGGCCATCCATAACAACGCCGTCTATACATACGAAAGCACAGCCATTTATGACCTGCCTTGAATCGCAGGTAACGGCAGTAATTTCAATATCAGTAAATCTATTATCAATACCTTGCAAAAGTTCTGAAAGCTTCATAAGGGTTCCTTTCTTATCATTCTGAAACGGCAGTTCTGAAATAAACGGTTATAATTGTTCCCGGTTGAACCTCAGTTCCGACGGGGAGGCTCTGTTTATAACTGAAAACTCCGCTTTGATTATTGATATTTCCTGAGAAAATAACATTGAGGTTATAATCATCTGCAAGCTCATTTACTGCAGAAATTGACATTTTTGAAAAATCAGGAACAATTACCTTTGATGTTGTCGCCTCTTCTTCGGTATAAAGAACAACTAATCCGTCGCTATATATCGAATCGACTGCGGTCGGGAACTGCTTAACAACTTTACTTCCCTCTCCAACAATCTTATAGGTAAGGTCGCTTTTTCTGATTTCTGATTTTGCTTCACTGACACTCATTCCAACAACCGAAGGAATTCTGACAGCCATGTTTTTCAATTCATCATCACTAAACTGTGGGTCATATCCTAAATACGGCAGTATTTCAGACATTATCTGACCGCCAACGGGAGCTGCAATAGTTCCGCCGTAATATGCATCACCATGAGGTTCGTCAAGAATAATCAAAACGGCAATTTCGGGGTCATCCATCGGTGCAACGCCACAGAATGAGGAAATATAAAGATTTGTTTCACCGGTTGAAAGAATCTTAGAAACCTTCTGCGAGGTTCCTGTTTTACCGCCGATTCTATATCCTGAAACATAAGCGTTTTTACCGCCTCCACCGTCAACAACTGCTTCCATAAGAGTTCTTAAGGTTGCGGAGGTTTCTTTTGAAATAACCTGTCTTTTGGTGTTGTTATCATAAGATTTAACGATATTACCCTCAGTATCAACAATTTCTTTAACAAGATGCGGAGTTACTAAGTTACCGCCGTTAACCGCCGCAGAAACGGCAGATATCATCTGTATCGGTGTTATATTAAAGGTCTGACCGAACGATGATGACGCTAACTCGGTTATACCCATTTTATTAAGAGTATGGTAAACGGGAGATGCTTCACCGGGAAGGTCGATACCGGTTTTTTCGGTAAGACCAAACGCCTCAAAATACTTGTAGAAGGTATTAGCGCCCAGCTGCTGACCGAATGTTATAAAGACGGGGTTACAGGAGTTCTGCATCGACTGTGTTAAATTCTGACCGCCATGGCCCTCTCGCCTTGCGCACTTATATCTTTGACCTGCAACAACGATATAACCGTTGCAGTTATAGTGACTATTAAAAGTTGTGATATTTTCTTCAACCGCCATAGATGCGGTTACAACCTTGAAAACAGAGCCCGGTTCATATGTATCTGAAACCGCTTTGTTTCTCCATTGTCTGTTACGAAGCTCGGCTAACTTTTTGGTTTTTTCCTCGCCCTCTAAAGCATCAACAATAGCCTGCTCCTCAACCGATAGTGTAAATGGCGTGTTGGGATTAAAATCTCCCTTAACTGCCATACCGAGTATCTCGCCCGAATTAACATTCATACAAACAATGGCACCGCGCTCGGTAACTTTGTTATCAACAATCGCCTGATTAAGATACTTTTCGCAAACATACTGAACGTAATTATCAAGGGTTGTTACCAAGGTATTGCCCGGTTTTGCCTCGATTTTAACCTCGTGGCTAAGCGGCATATCGTTACCAATAGCATCTTTTGCGGCAACAACTCTACCGGGAGTTCCGGTAAGCTCGCTATCATACATCGCCTCAAGACCTGCAAGACCCTGATTATCAGTTCCGACAAAGCCTAAAACAACCGATGCCAAGCTATCATTGGGATAATATCGCTTATTGCTCTCATCAAGGCCGATATACTTGCCAACCTTATAGGTGCTGTTTGAAATATACTCTCTGATAAGGTCAGCCTCAGGCTTTTCAACATTCTGTTTAACCTTAACATAGCTTGAATTTTTATTTGTGTAATCTAAAACGGTTTGATAATCCAACTCCAAGATTTCCGAAAGGTTTGTTGCAATTTCATTTTTAATCGCGTTGAGCTCCGCCACATCAGTTACAGACTTGAAACTGTTAGGTGTTATGTAAACTGTCCACACCTGAGCACTTGTTGCAAGTATTTCGCCGTTGCGGTCAACAATATCGCCTCTTTCGGCGGCAATTTCAGTATCGTAAAGCTGTTGTTTTGCGGCTTTTTCCTGATAAAAATCACTATCAACAAGCATTATGTAAACCAAACGCGAGCCGACAAGACCTAAAACGCAGGCAAACAAGATTGCGCAAATAGCATATATTCTTTTTATCATTGATTTATTAGGCCCTTTTGCCATTTTTTGTCATCTCCCGCGTCATTTCCCGAAATTACAACTTTCTTTATAAAAACACCTCAACGAGAGCCGAAAATTCCGGCTCTCGTTGGAGTATAAAAAGCTATTCATAGAAATTATATTTAACTATCATTTGTCCTATTCTAATTCTGCAGTAAGTTTTCCGTTCTCAGTTTCTGCGGTATCATATCCGTTAGTCTGAATATAGGTTACCTGGCTTTTTGAGCACTTCTGCATTCCAAGCTCGGTTGCTGCTTGTTCAAGGTTAACAAGCGAAACCTTGCGCTCAATTTCAACCTCTAATCGTGTAGCTTCGCTTTCTAATTCAACGATCTCTTTATTAACTCCGTTTATCTGAGCCTTTAATGAAGAGATTTCTGCTCTTAAGAAAAGGCTTGCACAAACCGCCGCTAAAACTATAGCTGCAATAGCAACCTTTTGGATAACATCAGTATTAGCTTTATATGCGGCTTTAGCTCTTGATACGCGCTTTGCCTTAGGCATATCGATAATCTCTGCCTTTTTCTTAGCAGGCATAAAAATATCATAATTATAAGCAAAGCTATCATTATAATACTTTAAATTATCCATTTGGCTTCCTCTTTCTTAAAAAATCTTTTCTATACTTCTTAACTTAGCGCTACGGCTACGGGGGTTATCATTTAACTCATCTTCCGATGGACAAACAGGTTTTCTGAAAACAAGCTTGGCTCGCGGCTTTTTACCGCAAACGCAAACAGGTAAATCAGGCGGACAGGTGCAACCCTCGCAGAATGATGCGAAAAGATGCTTAACTAATCTATCCTCTAGCGAATGGAAGGTTATAACCGAAAGTCTTCCACCCGGTTTTAGCAATTCAAATGCGGCTTTTATTCCCTTTTCTTCATCGGAAAACTCACTGTTGACCACTATTCTTAACGCCTGAAAGGTTTTTCTTGCAGGGTGACCATCACGCTTGGCTTTAGCAGGAACGGAGTTGGAAATGATTTCAGCTAACTGCAAGGTTGTTTCAATAGGCGCATTTTCTCGCGCGCGAACAATATTACTAGCAATCTTATAAGCGAACTTTTCTTCGCCGTAATCTCTTAGAATATCGGTCAATTCCTGAACCGAAAGAGTGTTAACCAAATCAGCGGCAGTTGTTCCGGCTTTACTCATCCTCATATCTAACGGTGCATCCTTATGATATGAAAAGCCTCTCTCGCCGTTATCAAGTTGCCATGACGAAACGCCTAAATCAAGCAGAACACCATCAACAGCGTTAATAGAAAGTTCACTCATGACCTCATCCATTGCGGAATAGTTTGAATGAACAACCGTTGCAGGAAGACCGCTTAATCTTTCTGTTGCGGTTTTAACAGCATCAGGGTCGCGGTCAAGAGCAATTAACTGACCGCTTTTTAAACGCTTAGCAATTTCTTTAGAATGCCCTGCACCGCCTGCAGTTCCGTCTATATACACCCCATCGGGTTTGATATTGAGGGATTCAATGGTTTCGTTAAGTAAAACCGATTTATGCACAAATTCCATATTTTAGAACCCGAGCGTTTCTGCCAGAGCCGCGATAGATTCGGGTGTTTCCTCGGCCTGTTCTGCAGAGAATACTTCGCTATTCCAGATTTCAAGCTTTGATGACATCCCGATAATTGCGGTATCACCCTCTAAGCCTGCATACTCTCTTAAGTTCTGTGGAATAAGAACTCGACCCTGAGCATCGCAGGAAGAAACCTCAGCGCCCGAATACATGAAGCGAACAAGCTTACCTGCCGCAACCGCCGGCAATGCTTTAAGCTTCTCATCAATCTTCTGCCACTCGCTCATTGGATAAACGCAAAGGCAACGCTTGCCGTCAGGA
>JAZOQD010000113.1:0-9421 GCA_045655925.1 Acutalibacteraceae bacterium
TACCTCAAGAAAGAAGATATTAGTGAAGGTTAAGACCTTCTAAAATATACCATAGCGGTGACGATAGCGGTGAGGTCCCACCTGTTCCCATCTCGAACACAGAAGTTAAGCTCACTTGCGCCGAAAATACTTGGCTGGCGACGGCCCGGAAAAATAGGTAATGCCGACATATATTGAGAAAGACCGTTTTAAACGGTCTTTCTTTTTTTATATTGCCACTTTATTTTTTAAAAGTTGTGTGATATACTTATTGTGTATGTAGATGAAGTCCGTTTTTTAGGATAGGTGTTTTTATGCAGGACAAGTATGATGTTATCATAGTCGGCGCTGGCCTGGCCGGCCTTTATGCCGCCTATAACCTTGATTCCGGAATAAACGCCCTTCTTATTTCAAAGAAGGAGCTTCGCCTTTGCAACAGTAATTTGGCGCAGGGCGGTGTTGCGGCGGTTATGAGCCTGGAAGATGACAGTTATGAATCGCATATAGAGGATACCTTGATAGCCGGCGGTAATGAAAACCGCATTGAAGCAGTTGAGGCTCTTGTAAAGGAAGGCCCGAGCGATGTCAAAAAGATGATTGAACTCGGAGCAGAATTTGATATGCATGAAGGCAAGCTGCATAAAACTCTTGAGGGCGGCCATAAGCAGCGCAGAATTATGCACCACCGCGATACAACGGGCGAAGAGCTGATGCGCACTATGATTGAGGCGATAAAGCAAAGGCCCAATATTACCGTTGTTGAAAATACCTCGCTCGCCTTTTTAGATGAAGCCAACGGCGGTTATTTTGCAACCTTACTAAAGGACGGAAGGCTTCATTCGGTTGCGGCATCCTTTGTTATAATGGCAACGGGCGGAATCGGCCGAGTTTATAAATACACAACCAATTCTTCTATAGCAACGGGGGACGGAATAGCCATAGCCCATTCCTTAGGCGCAAAGATAGAGAATTTAAGCTATATTCAGTTTCACCCGACCGGCTTTGCGGCTGATAACTGCCGCGAGCGTTTCCTTATAAGCGAGGCGGTCAGGGGTGAAGGCGCATATCTTATCAACTGCGAAAAGCAACGCTTTATGCATAGATATGATGAGCGTCTTGAATTAGCGCCCAGAGATGTTGTTTCCCGCGGTATAATTTTAGAATCAAGAAGAACGGGCAGCAATAAGTTTTATCTTGATATAACCCACCGCTCGCCGGAATTTATTACTGATAGATTCCCCATGATTTACAAGCGTTGCTTATCGGAAGGAATAGATATAACCAAAGAGCCCATTCCCGTTTTTCCGACCCATCATTATCTTATGGGTGGAATAAATGTTGATTTAAACAGCAGAACGCGAATCAACAGGCTTTATGCTGTTGGCGAATGCTCGCATACGGGGGTTCACGGCAAAAACCGTCTTGCCTCAAATTCACTTTTAGAAGCGCTCGTTTTTTCAAGACGTGCGGCAGAGGATATAAACAGAAGCTTTATGGCAGGCTCTGTTTCGGGCAAGGCACCGATTTATAAAATTGACGGTGCGCCGATGCCAACGGGAACAAGAACAACTATAAGAAACATAATGCAGAAATGCCATTTTGTCCTTCCCAGTCCTGAGGCGGCAAGAAAATATCGCCCCGAGGTTGAGGAAATCGCACTAAGACTCGGCAATAATAAATTCCAGATAACAAATGACTATTTAGAGGCAAGAAACCTTTCGGCAATAGCCTCGATAATCTTAAAGGAGGTTTGCAAAAGATGATGCAGTTTTTAGTTGACGATATTATTAAAACCGCTTTGCTTGAGGATGTTAATTATATCGATGCTGCAGCGGATAATCTTTTAGACCCTAAAGCTATTAGCAAGGCAAAATTTTTGGCAAAGGCATCGGGCGTTTTAGCAGGAATAGATGTTGCCCTGCGCGTTTTCGAGCTGCTAGGAGATTTTAAAATCACTAAATATATTGAGGATGGAAGTGCCGTTAACAAGGGTGATATTATTGCCGAAATTGAAGGCCCCACCGTTCTGCTTTTAAAGGGCGAGCGCACCTCTTTAAACCTGCTTCAGCATATGTCAGGAATTGCAACTATGACCGCCGAAGCAGTAAAGCTCACTAAAGGCACTAACGCAACCGTTACTGACACAAGAAAAACCCTGCCGGGACTCAGAGCCCTCCAAAAATATGCCGTTACCTGCGGCGGCGGTAAAAACCACCGCTTCAATCTTTCTGATGCCGCAATGCTTAAGGATAATCATATTGACGCCTGCGGAAGTATAACTAAAGCAGTTAACACCTTAAGAGAAAAAATCGGCCATACCGTTAAAATTGAGGTTGAAACCAGAAATCTTGAAGAGGTTAAAGAGGCGTTATCTACCGGCTGCGAAATAATTATGCTTGATAATATGGACTGCGAAACCATGAAAAAAGCGGTCGAAATGACAAATGGCAAAGCTCTGCTCGAGGCTTCGGGAAATATTACCGCCGAGACTATTGCTGCCGTTGCAGAAACAGGCGTTGATATTATTTCGATTGGCGCATTAACCCATTCAGTTAAGGCGTTTGATATTTCACTTAAAATCTTTTAATTCATTTTTGGAGGTTTTAACTTGAAACGAATAGTTTGCGCGGTGCTTTTTCTACTGACCGTAATCGTCACCGCAATAAATATCGGCTTTTTTGTCAAAGATTCATTTTTTTATTCGCTTGATAATATTCCTAAAGGAACGCTGATTAGAGAAGATTTTGACCAAAATGTTCTTTTTAGCACGGGCTATAAGCTTAAGGTTTATCAGGTTGAAAAAACAAGGCGTCTGCCTGCAGGAGTTCGCGTTGAGCTTTGTAATGACCTTACCGGTGAAAACCGCACTATCTATTGGCAGACCAACACCACGGGAACTATTATAAACTGGAGCGATGAATCGAGCACGATTGTTTCAATAAACGGTGTGACGCTTGATTTTTCAAAGCACGTTTATGATTGCCGCGATTTTGAAAATCATAAATACGAGCCAAAAAATAACTAAAAAACTTAGGCATTTAAAATGCCTAAGTTTTTTTCTTTTGCGCATAATAGAATTGTTGTTTTAAAATTTTAAAGGAGGAGAAAACAATGCCGACTATTGCTTATTTCGGAAACCGATATTTAAGCTTTTCGGTTGCTTTGGGTATAAAAAAATTGATGTGGGTTACTAATAACCTTCCCAATTCAAAAGCCGACATTGTTGTTATAGATACCCCCGCCGAAAAAGCACTCAAGCTCCCTAAAGGCGTTATAGGCGTTTGCTGCTCTAATAACCCCGAAGGGCTTATGTGCCTAAAACGAAGCGGAGTTAAAACGGTTACCTGCGGAACCTCAGGCCTTGATACCGTTACCCTATCGAGCTCGGTTCCAAAAAAAACAGTTTGCCTGCAAAGAAATCTTATAACTGTTAGCGGAAAAATATTTGAGCCGTGCGAATTTATAGTCAGCGACGCTTCCGACCCCGATTGTCTGCTTCTCGCTTCAACAACAAGGCTGCTCTGCGGCTTAACTCCGCAATAAAAAAAGCCAAGCGCTTCTAACGCTTGGCTTTTTGTTATTCTGTAACTGTGCCGAAGGTGGCAGTGCCGCCTTCTCTTTGATAAACTCTGACCCAGTCAACACAGAAATCGAGCGGCCACTGAGCGCACTCGTCATTGGTTTTTTCAGGGGTCATCTCAACTCCGATAAAGAACGAGAGATAAAGTTCTTTTTTGAGCAGGTCATACTTGCCATCAGTAATTTCAACCATTCCATAAGGAACACCGTCAACAAAATAACGGATATAGTCCTCATCCCATTCAACACCAAAGGTATGGTAGGACTCATCGTTAATAACCTGACCGCCCTCAAGGGTTCCCGAGCGGTAAAGCTCATAGTTCATATCATTGAACTCTAAGTAATTCTCATAGTAATCATTACGCGAGAGAGCACCTGCAGAGCCAAAAATAAGATTATCAGTTCCCAATGAGTTGAAAACGTCTATCTGCGAAACCGATTCTAAGCGCTCATCATAGTCAGTAAGCATAAGCTTTGCCCAATAGCCCGGTGCGGTTCTGAACTTTGCCCTAACCTCAACATAACCATACTTGAAACTCAGCTTGCCACAGGTATCAACCTTGCCCGAAACATAACCGTCAAAGCTCAGATGGGTTGAAATGCAAAGATGCCTTCCGTCCATCGAAACCGATTGGGGATTATAATACATTAAAGCAGGAGCGATTCCGTAAGCAGGGCGGGTGGTTTCAGTGTTTCTCCAAATTTTTTCATCGAGCTTATCACCGTCAAACTCATCGGCATAAATAAGATTATATCCGTCATGCAGAGTGGTTGAATAAGCCTCAATATTACCCGTTTTGCAATAGTTTGCTTTAATATGAACAGGCTCGGCGGTTATAACCGAATCGGTAACCATATCAGCAAAATGGTTTGTTGCAACCGAGGTTGACTCTATCTGACCGCCGCGGAGAATAAGCTTTGTTCCATGCTGAACAATAGCGTAGCGGTTATTGGTGAAGAAATCGGTAACATAGGTAACGCCTCTTGAAGTATCACCAATCAATATTTCATAGGTTGTTTCGTTCGCCTTATCGGTTAAAACAGGAATCTCAGTTCCTGTTGCAAGTTTTATTGCTTCCTGCAAATTCTTAGATGCCTCCCTCTCCATATAAGAGGGCGCTTCAGGAATTATGATTGTATATTGAGTTATATTAACGTCATCAATGGTAACAACCGGAGAATCAGAGCGCTGGCTTAAATACATATATGTATAATCTGTATTAAACAGCTTCTCCAGGCCTTCCTCTAAAAGATGCTCGGTAAGATATTTTATAGCCTCTTCCCTGCCAAACTTTGATACCCAGTTGACGCTGATGACATTATTGGTTGAACGAAAAATATAATCATAATAATTATTTTTTCTCATGCAATCCATTATCTCTGCAGTTTTAACCGATGCCTTATATGAGGTGTTGCCCAAAAGAATTATCTTCTGCTTGCTGTTTGGAACAGTTAAGGTATCGGGGCAAATCTGAAAAGAATCGGTTGAAAGCAGGGTTAACTGCTCTAACAGGTCAATACAAGCATCAATTTCGCTGTTACCTGCGGTATCATTATAAACGAGCAGATAATCGCAATCGATTTCCTCGGAAGAATCAACAATCATATCAAGTCTTCCTGAGTTGTATCCGATGCTGACTGTATTTCCGGGCGATTTCTTTTTGCCGCAACCCGAGAAAGATAATGCACATATTAAAATTGCAAGGGCTAACGCCAAGGCTCGCAGTTTTTTAGTCTTCAATTATAACACCATCCGTTGAACCAAAAATATATCATTCTTATTTTACTACATAGTAACGCATACCGTCAAGCAATAAAGAATGAATAATCTGTAACATCTACTATGTATTATTTGGTAAATTCTTTAATAAGACTTTCCGCTTTCTTAAGAGCTGCCGCTTCATAGTCGCCAAGCGTTTGCGGCAGCTTCTTTGCATCAAAGGTGCCTATTTCAGAATACTTTTTAGAAACAAGACTCGGGCAAAGATATTTATAGCTATCACTCAATTTTGCCTCTTTAGGAATAGAGTCAGCCGCCGCATACATCGCCATAGTCATATGGTAAGAAGTAATATTGGCAATATCCGAGAGAGGCTTGTAAACCTCCTTGCTTGATTTGGTTGTTTTTAAAATTCTGTCAATCGCCAGAGCCACGGGCTCTGCCTCATAAGAACCGGGATTCTTAATATCGCTTTTGCCGAGCAGATAATCACAGCTTACCGAATAATAATCGGCAATTCTTAACAGAAAGTCCAAACCGCATTCGCGGATGCCGTTTTCATAATGAGATAGCAGCGCAGGCGAGATTCCTAATTCCTCTGCGGCCTGTTTTTGAGATATACCCTTCTGGCGACGAAGCTTTGCCAGAACCTTAGGAAATTTACAAAGCATTTATAAAACCTCTCTTGAAAATATGACGTAAACCTATTATATTATAAAAGGTGGCGTTTGTATATTGTGAAAATATACAAATAGTATAGTCATATTTAGTGCAAACTAAAACTAAAAGAGGGTTTTTATGAGAACATATAAGATTCATTTTATCCGCCATGGCTTAACCGAAGCCAATCTGGAAGGCAAATATATCGGTAAAACTAATCTTCCGCTTTGTTCTGCAGGTATAGAACGCTTAGAGGAATTAAAGAATAAAATTGACTATCCTTATGTTGAGCTTGTTTTTTCCAGTCCTCTTTCGCGTTGCATAGAAACTGCCGAAATTCTCTATCCCGCCTTTGAGCCAACTGTGATTGATGAGCTCTCGGAATATGATTTTGGAGATTTTGAAAATAAAACTGCCATAGAGCTTGAAAACGAAGAAGCTTATAAGGACTGGACATCGGGCAAGGTTCCCTCTCCGCCCAACGCTGAAGACCCGCGTGCCTTTACTGAGAGGCTTGCGCTCGGCCTTAATAAAATGGTCAGAATTATGATGGAGCAGGGCGTTTATGATGCTGCAGCAGTTATGCATGGCGGCGCAATTATGACTCTGTTTTCTGCCTGCGCGTTACCCAGAAGGGCAACAGTTGAATGGATAACCGAGGACGGCCTTGGCTACACCGTCAAAATAACCCCCTCACTTTACGCAAAAAGCGGAATAATTGAGGTTGTTGATACCGTTCCAACTGTCCCTCCGGAAGAAGAATAACAAAAAGGTATGGAGCTCTGAGCTCCATACCTTTTTATTTTATAAGCGCTTGAATATCTTCCATTATATCATTTATCGCCTTTGTTGCCTTATCGGTTTTCTTGCAAAGCCTCTTATTTTTCTCAATCATACATTTTAAGGTTATTGCCATAGCCATTCCCGAAACGACGCCGATAATCATACCCTTTGCAAAATTCATACATTGCTTCATAATATTTCTCCTAAATTATCAAAGTTTTCAAAAACAGTTTTTCTTTTTATTATGAAATTATACCCTCCCGACTTAAAAAGTCTAAAAATAAACTCTAATTTTTATAAATAGTCAAAAAACAACACAACTGTTTGACAAAATCGACCTATGCGCTGGTTATATAATTGAGAAAAGATTATGTAAACAAGCGAGGACTTTGAAATGAAGGATTTTGCAAACGGGCTACCTATTATTAAAACAATCAATAGCACTGCCACTTTTGTTTTGGCACTAACGCATTTTTTGAGCGCATTTTTAGGCTTTTTTATGGCTCGAGCCTATGGCTTTGGCGGTGTTTATCCTTTTGGGGCGGCATTTGTCGGCAGCGTTCCACTAAGCTTTATGCCCGGCGCGGCTTTGGGCGCTCTCATTGGATATATCTTCCCTCTTAGCAATGGAGCTTCAGGCTTTGGATACATAGCGGCGCTTTTTGCAATAGTTGCCATAAGAATTCTTATAAGAACTATTCCCTCAGTAGCAAACAGTCCTATTTGGGCGGCGGCAATTGCTGGAGCTTCAATTATCGGAGTTGGCCTTGCCTCTGCTCAGAAAATTGCTGTAGCAGAATTGGCTTTAATTTTTGCGGAAGGGTCAGTATCTGCCGCAGGAGCTTTTTTCTTTAAACACACTCTATCCTTTAAATACCGCGAGCTTTCAGGGCTGTCCTCTGAGCAATCGGCTTGCCTTTTTATTTCGGTTAATCTCGTTATCTGCTCCCTTTTTTCGCTTGAAATCGCCTCAGTATCATTGGGCAGAATACTGGCTATCACCCTTATAATTCTTGCCGCAAAATATGGCAGAACTGCGGCGGCAGGCATTTGCTCGGTTGCGGCGGCAGGAGTTGTTTTATTATCGGGAGGGAATTCCGCAACCGCTCTTCTGTTTGCATTTTTTGGCATAGCTGCAGGGATTTTTTCGGCCTTAAGCAAGCTTTTATTCCTGCTCGCCTGCCCCATTGTAGCGGCGTTTTTTGTTGTTATAATGGGCGGCTCGGCGGCCTCAATAGCAGTCCTTGCAGAAACGGTAATTGCTTCTTTAATAGCACTTTTTATTCCAAAGGATATGGCGGCTAAAATCGGTTCGATTGTTTCGCCGCCGACTGTAACGCCTGATACGGAGGGCTTGAGAAAAGCATTGACAATGCGTCTTTCCTTTGCCTCCTCTGCCCTGCACGGTGTTTCTGAAATTGTTGAGGATGTTGCAAAATGCCTTTCCGTTCATAAAAAGCCTGAGTTTCAATCTGTTCTTCGTAACATTGAAAATGACGCCTGCCGCGGTTGCTCTTTGATGCTCTACTGCTGGGAAAAAAACAGGGAAACAACCCTTAATGCAGTTCTTTCAATGAGCGATGCTTTAAGAAAATGCCAACCCTTAACCTTGGCCGAAATCCCCGATGAATTCTCGCAAAAATGCTTGCGTTTTGAGCGTTTTGAGGACTCGGTTTCAAGGCATTATACAGAATATCTCAACACCCTTTCGGCAGAAAAGCGTGTTGCCGAAATGCGAGAAGTTTTATCCGACCAGACCAATGGCGTTGCCGATATGCTTGGCGAATTAGCCGAGGAATTTTCTAAGACTAATAATTATGATACTGCTCTTTCGGCAAGAATTGCCGCCTCGCTTCGCAATATAGGTCTAAAGGCCGCCGAATGCAGCTGCTGCAAGGATAAATACGGCAGAATGACGGTTGAAATTCGCTTAAAAGAAAAGCCCGAGGTTCCCATAAATCGCTCCAGAATACTCAATCTTTTAGAAGATATCTGCGATTTAAGTTTTGAAGCGCCTGAAGTAAATTCCTCAGGCAAGGGTTTATTTATAACCATAACTGAAAAGGCAGTTTTAACCGCCGACTGCTATTTTGCGCAAATAAATCAGGGAAAAAACAATGTTTGCGGAGACACCTGCAAATATTTTCTTGACGGCAGAGGTCGACTGATAGTTATTATCAGCGACGGAATGGGCAGTGGTTGCCGAGCAGCAGTTGATTCGGCTATGACCGCCTCTTTGGCTGAGCGTCTTATACGCGCAGGCTTTGGATATGACTGCACCTTGAAGCTCGTTAATTCGTCAATGCTCTATAAATCATCTGATGAATCTTTGGCAACATTGGATATCTCCTGCATCGACCTTTATACAGGCAAAACCGAGTTGCTTAAGGCAGGCTCTGCGCCTACCATTGTCAGAAGAAACGGCAGAACAGGCCGCGCAGAATGTCATTCCCTGCCTGCAGGCATACTGCACGAAATAGGCTTTGACCGCGCCTTTGTAACTCTATCGGAGGATGATATTCTCCTTATGATGTCAGATGGCGCCGTTACCGACGGAACCGACTGGATATGCGCCGAAATCGAAAGCTATAACGGAGGCAACGCAAAGCAGCTTGCCACACATATCGCCGAATCGGCCAGACGAAGAAGAAAAGATGGCCACGATGACGATATAACCGTTTTTGCCGCAATTTTAGGTAA